>WLNS01000020.1 GCA_009699665.1 Actinomycetota bacterium | reverse complement strand
CTTTACCACCCGCGAGAAACTGCGTGACGAGCTCTCGAGCGTCCTTTCGTTCGTGCTCGATCTGCTGCGTGACTACGGTCTTGACGACTTCTATCTCGAACTGTCAACGAAGGATCCCGAAAAATACGTGGGCGACGATGCTCTGTGGGACGAAGCTACGTCTACTCTGCAGTCCGTAGCAGAGGATTCTGGACTCACTCTGGTTCCGGATCCGGGCGGTGCGGCCTTCTATGGACCAAAGATTTCGGTGCAGGCGCGCGATGCGATTGGTCGCACCTGGCAGATGTCAACGATCCAACTCGATTTCAATCTTCCGGAGCGGTTCGACCTCGACTACACGGGATCCGATGGCGCAAAGCACCGCCCCGTCATGATTCACCGTGCTCTCTTTGGTTCGATCGAACGATTCTTTGGTGTGCTCACCGAGCACTACGCGGGCGCATTCCCGCTGTGGCTCGCGCCCGTTCAGGCCATCGGCATACCGGTTGCCGATGAGTACGCCCCCTACCTCGACGGCGTGATGGCAACTATGCGCGCGGCAGGAATTCGTGCCACCCTTGACGCATCAGATGACCGCATGCAGAAGAAGATTCGCAATGCCACGGCCGACAAGATTCCCGTGCAGGTCATTGCGGGTGAGGAAGACCGAGCTAAGGGGGCGGTGAGCTTTCGTTTCCGAGACGGCACGCAACGCAACGGCATTCCGGCGGCCGAGGCGATTGGTCTGCTGCGCGCAGCGATCGACGAACACCGCCAGGTCAGCGGATCGGAAGACCTGTGAGGCGCCTCTCGTGAGTGACGACGTCGAGATGGTTCCTCCCGGACACTTGGCCGGTGTGCCCGATGAATTTGAGCGTCTCTGGACGCCGCACCGCATGGCCTATATCAACGCGGGGGCCGAAGCCAACGATGGTTACGGATGCCCGTTTTGTCGCGTGCCAGAAATGTCCGACGAGGACGGCCTGATTGTCTTTCGCGGTGACCTGGCCTACGTCGTGATGAACCTGTATCCCTACAACTCCGGCCATGTATTGGTATGCCCGTTTCGGCACGTCGCGCTCTATGACGAGGCGACTCCCGAAGAAATAGCCGAGGTCGCCATCCTCACTCAACAGGCGATGCGTGTTGTGCGGGCTGTCTTTTCAAATGAGGGCTTCAACCTCGGCATGAATCAGGGGCGCGTTTCCGGCGCTGGAGTAGCGGAACATCTGCATCAGCACATCGTGCCGCGCTGGTCAACCGACGCCAATTTCATGCCCATCATTGCGAAAACGAAGGCAATGCCGCGTCTGCTTTCGGACGTTCGCCAGCAGCTCGCTGAGGCGTGGGAACCACACCGGTTCGACCCGTCGTCCGGTTAGGATAAAGACCATGTCAGGTCACTCCAAATGGGCAACCACGAAGCACAAGAAGGCGGTCGTCGATGCCCGCCGTGCCAAGTCGTTCGCCAAACTCATCAAAAACATTGAGGTAGCGGCCAAGCTCGGGGGTGCAGATCTTTCGGGAAATCCGACTCTCGTCGACGCCGTTCAAAAGGCAAAAAAGTTGAGTGTGCCTAACGACAACATCGACCGTGCCGTGAAGCGCGGCGCGGGCCTGTCGGGTGACGCGGTCGAGTACCTCACGATTATGTACGAGGGTTATGCCGCGAACGGTGTAGCACTGCTGATTGAGTGTCTGACCGATAACAAGAATCGAGCCGCTGCCGAGGTGCGCACAACGATGTCGCGCAATGGTGGCACCATGGCCGACCCGGGCAGCGTGGCCTACAATTTTGCGCGCAAGGGCGTTATTCGCGTCAGTGGTGATGTCAGCGAGGACGATATTCTTGCGGCGGTTCTCGACGCCGGCGCAGAAGATGTGGCCAATCAGGGGGGATCGTTTGAGATCATCACGGATACCGCTGACCTCGTGAAGGTGCGCACAGCCTTGCAGCAAGCCGGCATCGACTATGACTCGGCAGATTCGGAGTTTGTGCCTCATCTTGAAGTACTCGTCGATGCTGAGACCGCACGCAAAGTCTTTGGCCTGATCGAGGCTCTCGAAGACAGCGACGATGTGCAAAACGTCTTTAGCAATTTTGACCTGAGCGATGAGGTTCTTGCAGAGCTCGAGCAAGATTAGTCAGGTGCGCATTCTCGCGGTTGACCCGGGACTGACGCGCTGTGGCGTGGGGGTCATCGAGACAGGTGTGGGGCGCCGGGTGACCTTCCTTGATGTTTTTGTTATTCAGACCGCTCCGGCGATGCCTCTCACCGAAAGACTCTTCAGGATTCACGAGCAGCTGCGAACGGCGCTTGCCAAACACGAGCCAGATCTTGTTGCCCTCGAGCGTGTTTTTGCCCAACAGAATGTGCGAACGGTTATGGGTACGGCCCAGGCGAGTGGGGTGGTGCTCGCGCTTGCGGGCGCAGCAAACCTGGCGGTCGCGATGCACACGCCGAGTGAAGTGAAGGCGGCCGTCACGGGCAACGGCAGGGCCAACAAGGCTCAGGTCGCCTTTGCGGTCAGACAGGTTCTTGCCCTCGATGATGACCGATTACTGCCGGATGCCACCGATGCCCTCGCCCTCGCGCTCTGCGCTGCGTGGCGACGGGGAATGGCATCACCGCCAGAAGGTACAACGGCGGCCGGTATGGCTAGAACAGCAGCATCTCTCACGCCCGCTCAGCAATTGTGGCGCGATGCGGAGAGCCGCGCGCGTCGCGCAGGATCGCGGTCTTAGTCTTTCAGAGTGATTTCCTCCCTCCGTGGCATTGTTGAGCGGGTCAGCGGGGGGCTCGTCGTTATTGACGTCGGGGGAGTCGGATACGGGGTAGCTGTTACTCCGCAGCTGGCCGCCGCGTTAGAGGTGGGAGCGTCGGCACATCTCATGGTCACAACCATTGTTCGCGAGGACGCGATTACCCTCTACGGCTTTGAGAGCAGTGAGGCTAGTCATGTTTTTGAGACTCTGCTGTCGGTGACCGGGGTCGGTCCACGATCCGCCCTCGCCGTGTTGGCTTATCTCACCCCGGCTCAGGTGTTTAGCGCAGTGGCTTCCGATGATGACACAGCCTTTACGAAGGTTTCCGGGATAGGTCCTAAGACGGCAAAGCTCATTTGTGTGCAACTCGCCGGGCGATTGGATTCGGTGGCCACAGCGGATCCCACCGCGCCAGGTCGACCCACCGATACCACCGATGCCGTAGTCAGTGCCCTCATCGGTCTGGGGTGGAACGAACGGTTGGCTCGAGAAACCGTGAGGCCCATGGAGTCGTCTGGCAAGACAACCTCGCAACTGCTTCGCGAAGCGCTGGCCATGATGGCGAAGCAATCGTGAGCCCCGACGAGAGCGTTCTCTCGGCCGTTCCTGCCGACGATGCCGAGCGACAATTTGAGAGTGCCCTGCGGCCGACATCGCTTCACGAGTTTGTCGGACAACGCCGTGTGGTCGCTCAACTCGACGTTCTCTTGCGCGCCGCGGCCCAGTCGGCGCGCACACCCGATCACGTCCTTCTTTCGGGGCCCCCCGGCCTGGGCAAGACAACGCTCGCCATGATTGTCGCCCACGAAACAGGGCAGGCGATACGCATTTCGAGTGGCCCGGCAATTTCACACGCCGGGGATTTGGCGGCCCTGCTGTCGGCGCTCGTGCCCGGTGAGATTCTCTTTATCGACGAGATCCACCGCATGGCGAAACCCGCCGAAGAGCTGCTCTATCTGGCCATGGAAGACTTCCGCATCGATGTGATGGTAGGCAAGGGCATCGGCGCGACGTCGATCGCCCTCGACCTTCCGCCGTTCACGCTGGTCGGCGCCACGACACGAACGGGTCTCTTAGCCAACCCCCTTCGTGACCGATTTGGTTTCACCGCGCATCTCGAGTTTTACGACACCGATGAACTTGAACGGGTACTTGAGCGCTCTGCACGCCTCTTGCATCTCGACCTTCCGCCGGCGGCCTTGACCGAAATTGCCCGTCGTAGTCGCGGCACACCGCGAATTTCAAACCGCCTATTGAGACGCGTGCGGGACTATCGAGATGTGCACGGCGGCGCGGAGGCACTCGACGATGCCCGGGCTGCGCTCGACCTCTTCGACGTGGACGCCCGGGGCTTAGATCGGCTCGACCGCGCAGTTCTTGAAGCGCTGATTGACCGATTCGATGGTGGTCCCGTGGGCTTAGGCTCGCTCGCGGTTTCGGTGGGTGAGGAAACCGAAACGGTTGAGTCGGTTGTGGAACCTTTCCTCATCAGGGAGGGTCTGATGGCGCGAACCCAACGTGGACGCGTGGCGACCCGCGCCACGTGGGAACACCTCGGGAGAAAAGCACCGGAGCGCGGCACACTTTTCGACTAAATCCACAGCTCCAGCGACCTATACTCAAGTAGCGCCCAAAAATCGGGCCCCGCACTGATTGGAATGATTGTGAACTTCGATCCGACTCTTCTCTTGATGGGCGCCGTCTTGGTTGTCCTCATTATTTTCATGGTTCGTAACAGCCGCAAGCGCCGCCGCGATGCAGCAGATATGCAAGAAAAGGTTAAGGTTGGCGCCGAAGTCATGACCAACTTTGGCGTTTACGCGCGTATCAAGATGATTGATGACTCTGAGAACAAGGTCATTCTTGAGACCGCTCCCGGTCAGACGTTGACGGTTCACCGTCAAGTGATCTCTCGCGTTGTCGAGGCACCCAGCTCGGCACCGACTAAGGCAGCTCCTGCTTCCAAGGCATCGACGCAAACGAAGTCGGCCGGTTCGTCTAACGCCGTCTCGAGCGGTCCTCAGTATGGCGAGCGTGTGGCAAAGGCTGCGCCGAAGCGTGCCAAGCGTCCCGCCAGTGGAACAGGCAGCTAGGCACTTTCTTTCGCCCTTCTTTTTGCTGATACCGAAAGCGACCCCAATTTCTCGTGGCACGTAGTACTCAAGTTCGCCAGGCCGTGCGCAATCTCATCTGGCTTGCCGTTATCGTTGCTGTCCTCGTCGGGGGAACGCTCGCGGGAGTTCTTTTTGGATCCGGCACCTGGACGCCTAAGTTAGCTCTGGACTTGCAGGGCGGTACTCAGATTGTCTTGACCCCACAAGTAAACAGCGCCGCCGTCACAGAAGAGCAGTTGAAGCAGGCGGTCGCGATCATTCGCCAGCGCGTTGATGCCTCAGGGGTTTCTGAGGCTGAGATCAATACTCAGGGCAGCAACAACGTTGTCGTGTCTATTCCGGGAACTCCCGACAAAGAAACGCTGGCGCGCATAGAGTCGTCGGCAAAGTTGGACTTCAGGCCCGTGCTCGTCACATCGGGCCCGACAAACCAGGTCATCAACCCCGACGGCACGACGAGCACGGCGAACCCGGCAGACATCGATCCCAATCTGCCCAGCACGCCCACCGTCTCGCCGTCCAACGGTTCTGACACGAACTGGGTCACTCCAGCACTATCGGCGAGGTATCAAGCTTTTTCGTGCGCCTCGGAAGACGCCAAAAAAGCCAGCGCAGCTCCGGCAAACGAGCCGCTGATCACCTGTGATCCCGAAAACACCGCTAAGTATCTTCTCGGCCCGGTTGAGGTTGACGGAAAAGACATTTCTGATGCCAGTGCGGGTGTCATCACGACCCAGACGGGTGCTTCCACCGGTCAGTGGGCCGTCGACATCGTTTTCAATGACGCGGGAACCAAGAAATTTGCCGCAACCACGACGCGCTTGGTGGGGCTGCAGGGAGCCCGCAACCAGTTTGCGATTGTGCTCGACGGCAGTGTGATTTCTGCCCCGAGCACGCAGGCCGCCATCACAAACGGAAAACCTCAGATTTCTGGCGGATTCACTCAGGTCTCAGCCAAGACTCTCGCGGATCAGTTGAAGTATGGCGCTCTGCCGATTGGCTTCCAGGTTCAAAGCTCCGACACGATTTCGGCCACCTTGGGAAGTGCACAGCTTCTCAGTGGTTTGCTTGCCGGGGCCATCGGCCTGCTCCTCGTCATCATTTATTCGCTGATCCAGTACCGCACGCTCGGGTTTGTGACCGTAGCTTCTTTGGTCGTTGCCGCTGTGATTACGTATTTCACTGTGACGGTGTTGTCAGCGCAAGAGGGCTTCCGCCTCTCGCTGTCTGGCGTTGCCGGACTCATTGTGGCCATTGGTATTACGGCCGACTCGTTCATTGTCTACTTTGAAAGAATTCGCGATGAGTTGCGTGAGGGACGAGGGCTCGAATCTGCCGTCGATTCTGCCTGGCGTCGCGCCTTCCGCACCATCATCGTCAGCGACTCAGTGAATTTCATGGCCGCTGCCGTTCTCTTTATTTTGGCCATCGGAAACGTTCGCGGCTTCGCCCTCACCCTAGGGCTCACCACGATTGTCGACTTGATCGTGGTGGCGCTGTTCACTCACCCGATTCTGCAACTATTGGGCCGCACGAACTTCTTTGCCAGCGGACACCCGATGAGCGGGCTTAACCGCATGTCGCTGAACGCTGTCTACAAAGGGCGCGGTCGATTCGAAACCACCACGTCGACGACGGTGAAAGAGACCAAGGTCAAATCGGCAAGTCGAGAGGCCGCGAAGCGACAAACAATTGCCGAACGCAAAGCAGCGCTCGAAACTGCGGAACGAGGTGACAGTTAATGGCTGGATTTGGTCAGTTCGGAAACGATCTGTATTCGGGTGCCCGTTCCATCCGGTTCGTCGAGCGGCGGCGTTGGTGGTACCTCATCTCAATCGTGCTCGTGGTCATCAGCATCCTCGGCCCGTTCGCGCGGGGAGGTTTTCAGTGGGACAAGGCCTTTAACTTTGGCATCGAATTCACCGGCGGAAGCGAATTCACGGTGTCGAACGTCACCGACACCAATCAGCAGATTGCCAGTCAGGCCGTCATGTCTGTTGACGCGCAGGTGGCTCCCAAGATTTCTATCGTGGGCGGCAATTCCATTCGCGTTCAAACGGCGCAGATGACTAATGACCAGACGAACGCGGTGGCGACGGCTTTGGCCGCAGGCTACAAGGTGCCTGACACCAGTGTGACCTCATCGTTTATCGGCGCGACGTGGGGTGCTGACATTACCACCCAGGCTTTGCGGGCGCTCATCGTGTTCCTCATTTTGGCCGGAATCGTGCTCGCGATTTACTTCCGCACGTGGAAGATGTCTGTTGTCGCCATTGTGGCGCTCATACACGACGTGGTGATTACGGCGGGAATTTATGGAATTACCGGGTTTGAGGTCACTCCGGGTGCCGTGATTGGCATTCTCACGATTTTGGGCTACTCGCTCTATGACACCGTTGTGGTCTTTGACAAGATTCGCGAGAACACCACGGGTCAGACACGGGATGCGTCGCTCACGTTCGGACAACAGGTAAACCTGGCCATCAACCAAACGCTGGTGCGTTCAATCAACACCTCTGTAGTCGCCGCCCTGCCCGTTGCGGCCATCTTGTTCATCGGTGCGTTCGTGCTGGGCGCCGGAACGCTGCGCGATATTTCTCTCGCGCTGCTGGTGGGAATCGTCGTGGGCACGTATTCGACAATCTTCCTCGCTGCGCCGCTGTATGCCGGAATGCGCATGCGCGAACCCGCCATCCGCAAAAATGACAAGCGACTTCTCGAGATGCAACAAAAAGCGGTCGAGCGCGTCGACGCGTAATTCTTTGGGTTTTTTGCCCCGATAATGGATATATCGGGAGGCGCACATGACAGATGTACCCGCAACAGGCAGTGCCTTGCGCCGACTTGTGCCCAAAATTTTTTGGCGCTCTCCCGACAGCGACGGCTTTGATCTGCTCGTTCGTACCGTGCGCACCCATCACCCCAAGGCAGACATTGCGGGCATGGAACGCGCCTACGAGGTGGCCAAGGTGGCACACGAGGGTCAGACACGCAAGAGTGGCGAGGCCTACATCACACACCCCGTGGCTGTCGCCCAGATTCTTGCCGAACTGGGCATCGGAGCGAAAACGGTTATTGCGGCTCTTCTTCACGACACCGTGGAGGATACCGAGTACAGCCTCGAACAGGTCGAGCGTGAGTTCGGTGCTGAAGTCGCGATGTTGGTTGATGGCGTCACCAAACTTGATCGCGTGACCTTCGGTGACAGCGCGCAAGCTGAAACCGTTCGCAAAATGATTGTTGCCATGTCGCGAGATATTCGGGTGCTCGTCATCAAGCTCGCTGACCGCCTCCACAACGCCCGAACGTGGGGGTTTGTGTCACCGGAAAGCGCTGCTCGCAAAGCCACGGAGACCCTCGAAATTTATGCCCCGCTGGCTCATCGACTGGGCATCTCGACGATGAAGTGGGAACTCGAAGACCTCTCGTTTGCGGTCTTGCATCCCAAGATATTTTCAGAGATAAACAATTTGGTGCAGCAGCGCACGCCGGAGCGCGAAACGTTTGTGGCCGATGTCATCTCGGCTGTTCGAGAAGACCTTCGACTCAACCGCATTCGGGGCGAGGTGGAGGGGCGACCCAAACAGTTATATTCGATTTACCAAAAGATGGCGGTGCGCGGGCGAGAGTTTGATGAAATTTATGACCTAGTGGGTATCCGTGTGATTGTGCCGTCCGTTCGCGATTGTTACGGCATTCTGGGGGCCATTCACAGCCGCTGGAATCCTCTTCCGGGAAGATTCAAGGACTACATCGCGACCCCAAAATTCAATCTGTATCAGTCGCTGCACACCACCGTGATGGGCCCCGGGGGTCGACCCGTGGAATTGCAAATTCGCACTCCCGAGATGCACCAGCGCGCAGAGTTCGGTGTGGCCGCGCACTGGAAGTACAAAGATAAACAGAGTGGTGGCAGAGGCCGAGACGCCCTGTCGCTCGTCGATACCGACATGGCATGGTTGGCGCACATCTCGGACTGGGAAGCCGAGACTGATGATCCGAACGAGTTCTTGGATTCTCTGCGCTTCGAGATAGGCAGTAAAGAGGTCTATGTTTTCACTCCCAAGGGCCGTGTTGTTGGGCTCACCGCAGGCGCGACGCCCGTCGACTTTGCCTATGCGGTGCATACCGAGGTTGGGCACCGCACGATGGGGGCAAAAGTTAATGGACGCTTGGTCCCGCTTGACTCTCAGGTCGCTTCGGGCGACGTCATAGAAATTCTGACCAGCAAGAACCCTGATGCGGGGCCGAGCAAAGATTGGCTGAGTTTCGTTGCATCGACGCGAACCAAATCCAAGATCAAGCAGTGGTTTTCGAAGGAACGTCGCGACGAAGCGGTCGAACAGGGGCGTGACCTGATCGCGCGCACGATGCGCAAACAGAATCTTCCGCTGCAGAAACTCATGAGCACGGACACCTTAGCCGAGGTCGCGGCGCAACTTCGGTATGACGATGTTTCATCACTTTTTGCCGCGGTTGGCGAAGGACACGTGTCGTCGCAGTCGGTCGTCGAGAAGATCACGCTCAACATTACGGAATCTGCCGATAGTGAAACCCCTGACGCGGTGATTCCGGGTCGCGGGGGTGTGCGCGGCGTGCGCCGGGGGGATTCGGGGGTCTTGGTTCGCGGAGCTCCCGACATTCTGGTGAAACTCGCGAAGTGCTGCACCCCCCTGCCGGGCGACGACATCAAGGGCTTCGTGACCCGAGGGCAAGGTGTGTCTGTTCATCGATCAACGTGTCACAACGTGCGTAACCTCGTTTCAGAACCCGAACGACTCATAGAGGTCGATTGGGCACCCTCTTCGAAGAGCATCTTTCTTGTGCAGATACAGGTTGAGGCGCTCGACCGGGCGGCGCTGCTGTCTGACGTTACGCGCGTCTTGGCCGAAAACCATGTGAATATTCTCTCGGCGACCGTAACGACGACGTCGGAGCGCATCGCGCTCAATCGATTTGTTTTCGAGATGAGCGATACGAGCCACCTAGAGCGGCTGCTGAACGGTATTCGAAGGATCGATGGCGTTTATGACGCCTACCGGGTGAGTGAGAGTGGATCGTAGGCGCCGCCGGGCACGCCGCACATAAGGAAGATGTGGCGTGCGTGCGAAGACATCACACACCTTCTCAGCATCGAAGTCGGGGTGGGCGGCAATCTGCTGAAGCACTGCCTCGGTGTCTTCTGCGCCGTAGCGCGCGATGTCGGCCGCCGTTCTGTTCGGTGTCGTGACGAGGTATCCGCCGAACCGGTGGCAGTCACCCAGTGGAATCGCCATCTCGCGCACACGCACTTCTCGACGCGTGTCGTAGAGTCGAACACCATCGATTCCCGCAATCTCGACGGTGCGCGGGGGCGTCAGGGTGAGCCCAAGCACCCAGACGGCCGTTATGCCGACAGCGACAGCGCGCTCTGCATCACGCGGCATGATGGCTTGCAGCCTGAACGCAACGGGGTCTATCGGTGCGAGTGGTGCGATCGAGTGCCACGAGCGTCGTGCGATTCCATCGAGAACAAGCGCGTGTTGTTCGGCGATGCTGAAGGTCTGCAAATCTGCCACGGTCACGAAACGACCATGGCACAATTCAGTCCTGCGCCGGCCGCTTACGCCCGAGGTGTTGATAAGTCTCCGCGCACGCGCGGAACGAACCGTCTACAGAACACTCAACCATGATCGTTGAGCAACAATGTCCTCTTCAATTTGTTTCACGCGGGCGTCATTGCCCTCGCCCCGGGCGGCCGCAAGCGCCGACTCGAGAACCTCAATCTTGGCTTCGATTTGTCCTGCTAGTCCGGCCGAGCGCGCTTGCTTTTCAGGGTTTGACTTGTTCCAGTGGGAATCCTCGAGCTTGCGCACGGCGACCTCAACCTTGCGCATTCGATCTTCAACGTCACGAACCCGAGCGCGCGGCACCTTGCCGGCGGCATCCCAACGTTTCTGTATGGCGTTCAGTGTGGACCGGGCCTGCGCATAGTCGGTGGCGTCAAGGAGTTTCTCGGCGTCGGCCAGGATGGCGAGCTTTGCCTCGAGGTTCCCCTGGAATTCGGCTTCTTCGCGCTCGAACTGCTCATTCTTTGCCGCGTAGATCGTGTCGCCGGCGGCCTTGAATCGTGCCCACAGAGCGTCATCCACCTTCTTTGGTCCGCGCGGAGCCGCCTTCCATTCTTCGAGAAGGGCACGATAGGCGACGAGTCCCGCAGCTCCCTGAGGGGCGAGTGCCTCAGCGCGCGAAATGAGCTTCTCCTTGGCTGCTTTGGCACCCTTTGTGGATTGGTCGAGTTCAGCAAAATATTTGCGTCGCGCCTGGTCGAGGGTGTTGCGCGCCGCTCGAAATCGCTTCCACAGGTCTTCGGCCGCTGCCTTGGGAAATTTTCGGTCTCTCTTTTGGGCTTCCTGCCATTCTGAGAAAATTCCGTCAACGGTGGTCGTCATCTGTTTCCACTGCACTTTGCTCAAGTCGCCGGACGCGAGTGCTTCCAATTTTTCGACGAGTAACGTGCGCGCGGCGATCGCTTCTTCACGCGCCACAGCCGCCTGTGCCGTCAACTCGGCTGAGCGCGCCCCAATGCTTTCCTGCAGAGCGTCTATGCGAAGCCGGAGCGCAGCGAAGTCACCCACGCCAACCCCGTCGGTGACGAGAGTGCGCACCTTGTCGAGAGACGGACGAAAGTCTGTGGACTGCGCATCCGACGCAATGCGTCGTTCGAGCAGCGAGAGAGCCGTGTTGATGTCGTCGAACTTACGCACATAAAAAGCGAGCGCTTCTTCTGTCGAGACATCCGCATATTGACCGACGTGCCGTTCGTCGCCCGCCTCCAGGCAATAGACATTGCCGTCGGTGTCGACGCGACCAAAGGGGTGAGTGCTCATGTGTGTACTTTCTGCGAAAGTTGGCTATCCGCAGTTAGTTTAGGGCAGTCGCGCCTTCTAGTTGAGGGTGAGGCTGCCAATCACAACGTCAAGGGCTGGGCGGCCGTCGGTTGCGCCGCCAGCAACACCCTTATCGATGACCTCGGCGATGAGCCGATCCAAGCCGCTCGTGATGTGCCCCATCACGGTATAGCCGCCGGCTGCGTCGGCAGGAATGACCGAATCTTTGTAGACGATAAAGAATTGCGAGCCCATTGACGAGGCGTTTCCGCCCTGGCGAGCCATGGCAATTGTCCCTGCCGGGTAGAGATCATCGGCGGGCGCGTTCTCGATCGGACCGTAGGTGTAACCGGGGCCGCCCGTGCCATCGCCCTTCGGGTCGCCACACTCCAGAACGAAGATTCCCGATGTGGTAAGTCGGTGGCACGATACTTGATTGTAGAAACCGGCCACGCTGAGGTCAAGCGTGCTCGACACAGCCTGCGGTGCGAGATGACCGTCGAGCGAAACGCCCAGCGGGATGCCGTTGATATCGAGAACGCCGACCCAGGTGCGGTCTTCAGAGAAGGCGGGATCCGGCGCGGCCGCGGGAGCTGAGGGAGAGGCCGATGGGTCTGGGTGCGGTGCGTAGGGGGCAATCAGTGTGAAGGCCACTTGAGCGCCAATCGCCAGCGCCACCACCACGATGCCGATTGAGAGCCACATGCGGTTGTCACGTTTGCGACGTGCTTTTTGAGCGGCGTGAGCCTGCTTTCTCTCGGAATACGCCTTCAGGCGCTCACGCTCAGCCTTGCTCAGGGACTTGTTGTTCTTCGTCGTAGCCACGGGCAACTTTCTAGTGAGAGAACGGAATTTCGGCGCGAACGCCTATCAAGCAGATTAGTCCACCGTGCCGTGTGGAATTCGCGCATAGGCTGATGCCGTGAATTCCTCGTTGCTCGGAGATGCCACCGCTCCGTTGGCGGTACGGATGCGCCCGCGAAACCTGGATGAGGTGGTGGGTCACGATCAACTTCTGGGGCCTGGAGCGCCTCTGCGCCACTTGGCTGAAAGCTCAAGCGGCGGCGCTTCAGTCATCCTCTGGGGACCTCCCGGAACCGGCAAGACGTCGCTGGCCTATGCGATTGCCGCATCCAGCGACCGCCGCTTTGTTGAAATGTCGGCAATCACTGCCGGCGTCAAAGACGTGAGAGAAGCCATGACCGCGGCGCAGAACGCTCGCGATCTTTACGGCCAATCAACCCTGCTTTTTCTTGACGAAATTCATCGATTCACAAAAGCTCAGCAGGATGCCCTCCTCCCGGGAGTCGAGAACGGCTGGGTGACGCTAATGGCTGCGACGACAGAGAATCCCTCGTTCAGCATTATTTCTCCACTCATTTCTCGATCACTGGTGCTGCGACTCGACCTGCTGACCGATGAGCAACTGCTCGTGGTGGTGACACGTGCCCTGACCGAACCCCAAGGTTTGAACGGAAACTTTGACCTGAGTGACGAGGCGACGTCGAGCATCGTGCGCTTTAGTTCCGGTGACGCACGTCGGGCGCTGACAGCTCTGGATGCTGCTGCCGCCATCGCTATCGAGCGCTCGGAAGCCTCGACGGCACCGGTCACCGTGATCGGGGATGACGTTTCGCAAGCGGTAGATCGTGCGCTGCTGCGTTACGACCGGGATGGTGACGAACACTATGACGTCATTAGCGCATTCATCAAATCAATCCGTGGCTCGGATGTCGACGCGGCTCTGCACTATTTGGCCCGCATGATTGAGGCCGGTGAAGATCCCCGCTTTATTGCGCGGCGCCTCATTATTTCGGCAGCCGAAGATATCGGGCTGGCTGAACCTTCCGCCCTTTCGCTAGCCGTCGCGGCGGCAGAAGCGGTAGCCCTCATTGGTATGCCGGAGGGTCGCATCCCGTTGGCAGAAGCAACGGTTTTTCTCGCCACCGCACCAAAATCTAATGCCGCGTACGTCGGAATAAACGAGGCACTGGCTGATATCCGAGACGGCAAGACGGGTGTGGTTCCGATGCATCTGCGCGACGCAAGCTATGCGTCGGCCACAGAGTTAGGGCACGGGGTCGGCTACCGATACCCGCACAACGATGCCCTCGGGATCGTTCGGCAACAGTACCTGCCCGACGCGGTTGCCGGCCGCCAGTACTATCGACCCACGTCACACGGTCATGAGCGCGAAATCTCAGAACGATTGCTGAGACTGCGTCAACTGTTGAGCGGTGAGTAGCGCGCCGAGTGGGTCGGTGTGACGCATGCTAGACTTTACTCGCCTCATCAACCAGAAGCGTGCGGCTGCGCAACTGGAATGATGTGAACGGAATTCCCTGTAGCCGGGACCGGTTGGCGCCCTCATTTTTCATGGCCTCTGCCAGGCATCGTTTAGCTTGTTATGAAAGGACACCGTGTCTACTAAGTCACGCACACGCAGTAAGACCCGCCTCTCTCGGGCTCTGGGTATTCCCCTGACCCCGAAGGCAGCCAAGTACCTCGAAAAGCGCCCCTATGCTCCTGGCGAGCACGGTCGCACAAAGCGCAAGACTGATTCGGACTATGCCGTTCGCCTTCGCGAAAAGCAGCGACTTCGTGCCCAGTATGGAATTCGTGAGGCGCAGTTGCGTCGCGTCTTCCAGGAGGCCCGTAAGGCGGCCGGCCTGACCGGTGAGAACCTCGTCGAGCTTCTTGAAATGCGCCTTGACGCACTCGTCGTGCGCGCGGGAATTGCACGCACCACGGCACAGGCGCGTCAGATGGTGGTGCACCGCCACATTCTGGTTGACGGTCAACTCGTTGATCGCCCGTCGTATCGCCTCAAGCCCGGTCAGCTCATTCACGTCAAGGAGCGTTCCGAAGGAATGGACCCGTTCCAGGTGGCTGCAGCCGGCGGACACGTCGACGTCTTGCCTCCCGTTCCCGGATACCTCGAGGTCGAGCTTGACAAACTTCGCGCGACGTTGCTTCGTCGTCCGAAACGTGCTGAAGTTCCTGTGACATGCGATGTGCAGCTCGTGGTTGAGTATTACGCCGCTCGCTAGCATCTGTTCGTTACACGTGAGGCGCCTTCATCGGGGGCGCCTCATTCTTTTCATCAGCCCCTAGACTTGGTGAAACATCGTCTTTTCGCGTTCAGGAGTGATCAACATGAAGTACGTCGTCATGATTCTTATCGGTGTAGGACTCGGCTTTCTCGTCGCGCACAGGGTGAGCAAGACCGAGCAGGGTCGCGCATTCCTGGCAAAGATGGACGCAACCGCGAAAGATGTGGCCGACTCGGTCAAGCAGGGCTACGCGGCTCGCGAAGCGCAGTTGCGCAAACGCTCTCCGCGCGCGTAATTCGTTTTCATGAAGACCGCTGATATACGTCAACGGTGGCTCGATTACTTCGCGTCACGGGGACACACGGTGGTCCCCTCCGCCTCTCTCGTGAGCGACGACCCGAGCCTGCTCTTTACAGTGGCCGGCATGGTGCCGTTTATTCCCTACCTCTCTGGTGTTGTGCCGCCGCCCTATCCGCGAGCAACAAGCGTGCAGAAGTGCATTCGAACCCTCG
>WLNS01000002.1 GCA_009699665.1 Actinomycetota bacterium | reverse complement strand
TCACGAGGGTCAAAGTGATTGCCGCAAGAATTGCGCCAAAAATCGAACCACGACCACCAGCAAAGCTCGCGCCGGATAGGGCCACGGCTGCAATGGTTGTGAGCACATATGGATCTCCGCTTCGGGGGTCACCGGTCATAGTCGCTCCTGCCAAAAAGATTGCGGCAAACCCGACTAGCAGGCCCGACAGGCCAAAAGCGAAAAGAACCGAGAGCCTCGAGTGCATGCCGGCAGAAGAAACCGCGTGCTCGCTCGAACCCACCCCGTAAACGGTTCTCCCGATGCGCGTCTTCTGGAGGAGAAACCATGTCACCACTGCCACCAACCCCAGCCAGATGTAGGCAAACGGAATGAATGGAGCAAGGTTCCCGGCAAGGGTCGCGTAGACGCTGTCGTCGAGCGCCCCACCTGGTCGGTCGAGAATCTCTCGAGCTAACGCGCCGAAAATGAAAGCTGTGGCAAGCGTGACCGCAATTGCGGGGAGACGCAGGTATGCCACAAGGAGTCCGTTGATAAGACCACAGGCCAAGCCGGTGCCCAAACCCATGAGGACAGCAACCGGCCAGGGCACGAGTGCAAACTGCGTTGCGAAGATGACATTCGCCAAACTCATTACTGCGCCAATGCTGATGTCTATGCCGCCGGTCGTCACGATGATCAACTGCGCAATTGTCGCGATGGCGACGGGAACAACGACGTTGGCCGTGTTCATGAACTGCAGGGGTGTGAGCAAGCCCGGGTTGATGATGAGGTAAACCACCAAGAATACGACGAACGCCAAGACGGCTGGTGTCGCACCCTCCCGCCGCATACGTTGAATACCAAAGAACCCTCGGCGAGGCCGGCCTTCCGGCGCCAACACGGTCGTCGTCGTCATGCTGAAACCTCACCTCGCTTGCCAACGGCGGCACCCACAATGGCTTCGACCGTGATCTGCTTGCCAACCAATTCAGAAACAATCGTTCCCTTGTGCAGGACGATCACCCGGTGACACATGTTTTGCAGTTCTTCGACCTCGGTCGAAAACCAAACGATTCCCACTCCAGACTCGGCGAGTTTAACCATGGCCGCGTAGAGTTCCTGCTTGGAGCGAACATCAATCCCCCGCGTGGGATCGTGAAGAATCAATGCTTTTCGATTGCGCTCCAGCCAACGCCCAAAGACCAACTTCTGTTGGTTTCCACCCGAAAGTGCCCCAGCCTTTTGGAGCGGACCGCGAGCTTTGACGGTCAGTGCGCTCAGCACGTTTTTGATCCAGCCACGCTCCTGCGCGAGACGAATACTTCCACCCCAGGAGAAAGCTCGGAACCACGGGGTGAGTAGGTTCTCGCCCACCCCCATTTCAAGTGCGAGGCCTTCCGTTTTTCGGTCCTCGGGAACATAGCCCAGGCCATTGCGCACTGCCGAAAGGGGCGTCAACCGGCTCACATTCTTGCCATTAATTCTCCACGACGAGGCTCGAGCCTGAACATCGCCAAACAAGGCCTTCAGCAGTTCAGTCTGGCCGTGCCCCGCAAGCCCACCAAGTCCAAGGATTTCTCCAGCTTGTAGCCGGAAGTCGATGTTGTTGAGGCCTGCAGAACTCAGGCCTTCTATCCCGATGATTTCCGGCGTGCCTTTAGGGACTATGGCGGGTTTGGGGAACTGTTTGCCCGCTGGCCGCCCAGCCATCTGAGAGACGAGCTCATTGTCAGTCCAACTGCCTCGAGCGAAGTCGCTTACCGAGACGCCGTCGCGCAACACACTGCCGCGGTCAGCGATCTCGTGAATCTCGTTGAGACGATGAGACACATAAATCACGCCGACACCCTGGACCTGAAGGTCGCGAACACGGCCAAAGAGCCACTGAACTCCGAGAGGGTTGAGAGCTGACGAAGCCTCGTCAAGAATCAACAGGCGCGGTTTGGCAGATATGGCCCGCGCAATTTCGATGAGCTGGCGGTCCGCCAAGGCCAGAGATCCCAGGATTGCCTGAGGGTCGATATGACCAAGTTCTAATTCGCCCATAACCTGGGCGGCGCGCGCGTTGAGGCTGCGCTGAGTGACGAAGCCTCCATTGCCCCGCGAAGGCAAAACGAGGTTTTCGGCAACGGTCCAGTCCGGAACGAGAGCAAGTTCCTGGAAAGCACACACAACCCCCAGGTCACGAGCCTGCCGAATACTAGAGGGGGTGAATAGTTCTCCGTCAAAGAGAATGGACCCCGACGTGGCCGAATAAGCTCCGGCGAGAATTTTAGCTACGGTCGACTTGCCCGCTCCATTTTCGCCAACAAGGGCGTGAACTTCGCCGGGTAAAATCTCAAAGCTAACTCCGTCAACCGCGCGCACGGGACCGAAATGCTTTATGAGATTCGAGACCTTGAGCAGAGGGCCTGCTGAGGTCGCGAGCCCGGGTGCTGCGGATTGCTCCGCAGCACCCGTGTGACGTTGTTCTGCCACGTGGTTCACTTCCTTCTTATCTTTATTTCAATGGCGATTCGAAACTACGACGCCTTGTGGAATTTCAGGAACTCTTCCAGCGTGATGTTAAGACCGGGAAAGTCGTAACCGAGCTGGAAGTTGTCTGGCTGATCCTTGAGACAGAAGTCGGCAGCGTTGGCAACCGTGATCTCGAGTGGCGGGAAGTATTGAGCTTTCTCAATCGTTCCCCCCTGCAGGAGCTTTACTGTCTGCTCGAGAGCCTTAGCATAGATGGCCGGCTGGCCGAACACCATGTCTCCCTTGAGGCCCTGGTCGGCGTACTTGGCGAGCGTGCATGCCTCGCCGTTGTAACCGGAACCACCTACGACGGGGACGAAGGGAAGACCCGCGTCAACGAAGGCTTGGGGGATGCCCTGACCTCCGGTGAGGAACGAGTAGACGCCTCCAACACCTGGGTTCGACTGCAGGATTGCCGCCATGTTCTTCTGAGCATCGGCCTCGTTCCATGCGTTGGTGCCATTGGCAACAATTGTGGCGCCACCTTCGGTGAGCACCTTCTCGACGCCCGGCATTGACAGGTCATTCAGCGGTACACCCGCAATACCTTCCAAAACAACAACGTTCTTGTTGTCGCCAAGGTTATCGAGCAACCAATTGGCTCCAACCGTTCCCGCGTTAGCCCAGTCAGTCGAAACGATGTACACGTAGTCGTTCTCGTAGGGTCCACCCGCAGCGATCACCGGGATGTTTGCAGCCTTTGCCTGTGCAACGGCCGCGTCAGCACCCGTTCCAGATGCTGGGTCAAACAGAATGGCATCGACTCCAGCAGCGACAAGATCCTGCATAGCCGAGTTCTGCTGTGCAGCATCGTTGTCAGACGTTCGAACGATCTTCAGTTCGACGATGTCCTTGTACTCAGGACGAGCGGCAAGGGCTTGAAGTGCAGAGAGCCCAGTTTCGCGCCATGCTTGACCACCCAGTGGCTGTTCGAAGCCGATAACGAACTTCTCGCCAGCGTTCCCTCCGCCGGATGAACATGCTGCCAGAGTCGCGCCAACCGCGACAACAGCAGCAAGGGCGACGATACGGAGTCCGCGCTTCGCCCGCTTTGCATTTGTATTCATGATTTCTCCTTCGAAATCCCTAGTGTGTTTCTCTTGGCAATCCGCCTCACCGATTCCGAAGGATTCCGCAGGTGCGGACTGATTCGAAAGTCGATATTGACGAATAGTGTGCCTCACAGTAGCATCTAACGTTAGCGCTAACAAGAGATATAGCAAAATAATTTTTGATGCTTTAGGATGATGAACATGACAAGCCAAAGTCAGGGATTTCTGCCCGATGTGGAGATTCGTGTCAACACCGTACCCATCGGGGTCATCGGTGCGGGCATGATTGTTTCTGAGGTTCAGCTCGCCGCCTATCAGGAGGCGGGTTTTCCCGTGGCGGCCATCGCCTCTCGAACGCCGGCACATGCCGCGGAGGTCGCCGAGCGATACAAGATTCTCACGGTTCATGAGACGCCAAAAGATCTCATCGACGACCCACAGATTGAGATTCTCGACATCGCTTATCCCCCGGACCTACAGCCCGAACTTATTCGCTATGCGCTGACGAAGCCTCACATTAAGGGGATTCTCGCGCAAAAGCCTCTGGCTTTGACTCTCGACGATGCCGTCGCACTCCGTGACGAGGCCCACGCCGCAGGCAAATTACTCTCGGTCAACCAGAACATGAGATACGACCAGTCGATTCGCGTTCTCAAGCAAATCCTCGATCGAGGGGAATTGGGCGAACCCATTCTCGCCAGCATAGACATGCGCGCAATTCCGCACTGGCAATCATTCCTAGAAGATTACGATCGGCTTACCCTCTCGAACATGAGCGTGCATCACTTAGATGCCCTTCGTCATTTGTTTGGCGAGCCCGATGAAATTTATACGGCCGCCAGAACCGACCCGCGCACGCAATTCGCACACCAAGACGGAATCGTCGTATCCACCCTTCGCTTCCCCACCGGACTGCTCGCCGTAAGCATGGAGGACGTATGGGCCGGGCCGCGCGACGAAGACTTCGATTCGGAGTTTTACATCCGGTGGCGGGTCGAGGGAACGAGAGGCGTGGCTCAAGGAACTATTGGCTGGCCCAATGGAAAGCCGTCTACTCTCGAGTACGCGTCGCAAGACACGACAGAGGGGAAGTGGGTTCGCCCAACCTGGAACACGCACTGGTTCCCGCACGCGTTTATCGGCGTCATGGAACAACTCCAGTACGCCGTTGCGACCAACACGACGCCCGTTCTCACTGTCGACGACAACGTGCGAACAATTGCCCTCGTCGAAGCCGGCTACCGGTCGATCGACGAAAACCGCCCCGTAAAACTTTCTGAGGTACCGATTGCCTGAGAAATGTGCACTCAACGTAGAGTGCTGCCCATTCACAAGTAATGACGAACAAAGGTAGAGATCAATGATTCAAGTAGGAATCTTCTCGGGATACTTTCCTTACGAGCTCGAGACGACCGCAAAGACAATCCGCGACCACGGATTTAACACTGTGCAACTTGACTTGCATTTCAAGGACGTAGACCTGAGTGCCGGTCAAATAACCGAGGCCAAGGCCAAGAAAGTGCGCGACACCTTTCGTGACCATGACCTGCCCATCTGTGCTATTTCGGGCTATACGAACATTACGCATCCAGACCTAGACGAGCGCAAGCGCCGGGTTGATTACCTCAAAGAAATGATCCGTAACGCTCGGTCGTTTGGCACTCCCTACGTGATTTCTGAATCGGGAACATTCAACGCCGACAGCGACTGGGTGCACGATGATAAGAACAAGACTCAGGAAGGTTACGAAACGTGCCTCGCTCAACTAGATGACCTGCGTCAAACTGCCTACGACCACGGCGCGACGTTTCTGTTGGAGACATACGTTAACAACGTGATTGGCTCGCTTGAAGAGACGATTCGTGTATTCAACGACTTCAAGGGGAAGCCGGGCATCGAACTCTTGATGGACCCGACGAACTACTTTGAGATCCACAACATCGACGCAATGCAGCAGATTCTCAACGACGTGTTTGACAACGTGTCGGACCGCGTGCGCATTGCACACGCAAAGGACGTCAAACGGTCTGGCGATGATAAGTCAGAAAAACACGCCGACCTCGGCGCCGACCTCGAGCTCGAGTCACATACGTTCCGTGGTGTGGGCGAAATCGAGCTGCCGGCCGCGGGTCTTGGTGAGCTTGATTACGACCTTTACGTTCGCCGCCTGAGTGAAGTCAGCCCCAATGTGCCGCTCATCATCGAACATCTCGACGAGTCCGATGTTCCGCGTGCAAAGCGCTTCGTCGACGAGGTGCTCAAGCGAAACGGAGTCTAAGCACTATGTCCACGGCAAACACTTTTGACGCCACCTCATATTCAGCCATCGTTACCGGTGCCGCTGGAGCGCTCGGCCGAGCCACGGCCCTGCGATTGGCTGAGGATGGGTTTGCCGTGGGCGTGCTCGGCCGAATGAGCAAAGATTTAGAGCTCACGACACAACTTATAAAAGATGCCGGTGGCCGCGCCGCACTTCTCGAGTGCGATCTCAACGATCCCTCAACAATTGACGCGGCCGTCGAGTCGTGTGAGAGTCAACTTGGCCCCCTGTGGGGATTCGTCAATAACGCGGCAATGTACCCCACCATTCCATTCCTCGAGACCTCCCGAACGCAGTTCGAAGAGGTCGTTCGCGTCAATCAGACTGCCTACTTCATGGGGGCTCAAGCCGCCGCCAAGCGGATGGTTACTCGTGAAGGTGGGTCCATAGTTCAGATCGGTTCGATTACGTGGCACGGCGGATGGGAACTTCTCTCTAGCTACGTGACAACCAAGGGTGCTGCCGTAGCGATGAGCCGAGCGCTAGCGCGTGAGCTTGGCCCCAAGGGAGTGCGCGTGAATACGATCTCACCAGGGGCATTCCCCACAAGGGCAGACGAGATTCACCCCAACCCCGAGGAATACAACAAGTTTGTTCTTGAACGACAATCCCTCAAGCGCCGGGGCAACGGCGAGGAACTGGCCGCCGTCGTGTCGTTCTTGCTCGGTGCCGACTCGTCGTTCGTCACTGGCCAAAACATCGAGGTCGACGGCGGATGGGTCATGGTGTAGCCGAAATGAACCTTTTTGGAAATTCACTCTCATTCGAAGACCTGAAGAAGCGAACGGGAGACCTGTCGGCGTTTGCCGGAATCCGCGAGGTAGTTCTCGACAACGGAGTAGAACGCGGTGTGCGCATGCTCACCATGCGGAATGCCGTCGGACTTGAGCTCGAAGTGCTCGTTGACCGAGCATTCGACCTCGGTGGAGCGCGAGTCGCGGGAGTGCCCTTTGGCTGGCGCAGCGGTAATGGCTATCGCCACCCCGGTCTTCACGAATCCGAAGCCGAAGGTG
The DNA here is from genome assembly GCA_009699665.1 of Actinomycetota bacterium. GTDB lineage: Bacteria > Actinomycetota > Actinomycetes > Actinomycetales > Microbacteriaceae > UBA963. The sequence goes on along the minus strand of WLNS01000002.1, from coordinate 31,488 downwards.
GTCTGTCATGGCTGAGGGCCATCGACGGACTGCTCGTTACGGGCGGGCTTGATCACGCCTTATTCGGCGGTGAGTACGACGCGAGCCACTACCACTACCCTCCCAAGAAGACGGTAACTCACGGATTACATGGACGCCTCACCGCGATTCCAGCTCGTCTACTCGAGGTGACCGAGGACTGGGATACCGATGGGGGTGTTCTTCGCGTCAAGGGTGAAGTGATCCAGGCCACCGCCTTCGGCGAGCACCTGAAGCTGACCAGGACCATTGAGATGGACATCGCAGGTTTCGAAATACGCCTGAAGGATGTCGTAACCAACCTCGGTTTCGAGCGAACCCCGCACATGTTCCTTTACCACCTGAATTTTGGTTATCCGTTTGTGGACGAGGGATCGCAGGTAATCGCCGCTATGCCGCAACACCTCTGGGCATCCGACTCCGTTGCCACGCAGGGGGCGTCCTACAAAGAGCTCATCGCTCCCAAACGCCACTTCATTGAGCAGGTGTGGGAACACGAACTGACGCCCGATGCCGACAATCGTCACCGTGTCGTGCTTGCCCGACCCGACGGAGTAGCCGGTGTCGAAGTGACGTGGAATGCGGAAACAATGCCCTGCTTCTTCGAATGGCAGAACTTGCGCGAGGGCCAGTATGCCCTGGGCTTGGAACCGTCAAGTAATCACGTAACCGGTGAGGCCGCTGCCCGCAAAGACGACAGCCTCACGTGGCTCGAAAACGGCGACTCACGAAACTACGACGCAACTATCCGAATCCTCACCTCGGCAGGCGAAGTCACCGCTGCGACAGCCGCCATTCGCGCAATAGGTGGTCAGCCGTGAGTACACAAGAATCACCTCGAATGTTGGACGGTATTCGCGTCATCGACTGCTCTGTGGCTATGGCCGGCCCGTTTGCCGCCCAGCGCCTAGGCGATCTTGGTGCCGACGTCATTAAAGTCGAGCCTACGAGCGGTGAGTGGCAACGTCACGCGGCAGCCGGTGGTGTCCCGGGCAACCGAATTAACGTGTCTTTCCTCTCACTCAATAGAAATAAGCGTTCCCTGGCCATCGACCTGAAATCCGACGCCGCAGCAGATGTCATGCGCCGACTCATTGAGTCGTCCGATATTTTCCTTCAGAACTACCGTCCGGGAGTAGCAGCCCGGCTGGGACTTGACTACGACACCGTGCGAGCAATCAACCCACGGATAATTTACGTTTCGATCTCGGGCTACGGTGACGACGGGCCGTACGTCAACTGGCCCGGTCAAGACCTGCTGCTCCAGGCCCTCAGTGGCGCGATGTTTTCGTCAGGGCGCGAGGGTGAGCCGCCTCGCGCCGCTGGTCAGTTCTTGGTTGATTCCATAACTGCCAACACCGCCTTCGAGGGGGCGCTCGTCGCGCTTTTCCACCGTGAGCGCACCGGCGAGGGACAGTGCGTAAAAGTTAACATGCTCGATGTGATCACTAGCCAGCAGATGCAGGAGCTCTCTGTATTCACTGTCGGCGGCGTCAAACAGCAGCGTGGCAAAGAGCCGAACGCGCACGTCTACATTCGAGCGCCTTATGGAACTTTCGAGACAAGCGATGGCTACATCGCGCTCGCTTTTGCGCATTTACCCGACCTCGGCCGGACAATCGGAGAACCTTCATTTGTCGAGATGGTCGATGAAGTCCATGGGTGGACTCACCGCGACGAACTGTTCGCAAAGACTGCAGCAAGACTGGTCAACAAAACAAGTGCAGAGTGGCTTGCCGCGTTCGCCGACGTGGGAATTTGGTCGGCGCCTGTGTACACCTACGAGGACCTTGTTGATGACCCACAAATAAAGCACAATGGCTCATTCGTCGAATATGAGCACCCCACGGAAGGCCACATCAAGACACCGGGCTTTCCTTACACTTTTTCGGCTGGCAATCCCGCCGTGCGGATGGGCGCTCCGGTTGTTGGTCAACACACCACCGAGATTCTTGCGGAACTCGGAATCCCAGGCGCCGAAATCAACGAACTCATGACGAGCGGCGTTATCGTCGAAGAGCACGTGTGATTGACATGACGGGACATTACACGGGAATAACCTGGGACAATCCGCGAGGTAAGAATGCGCTGTTCGCATCGATCCCCGAAGCGCGGGAAGGCCTCGGGCTCGACATTTCCTGGAGCGCACATTCCCTCGAGCACTTCGAGGCTCATCCCATCGAAGATCTCGCCGAGCGGTTTGATCTTGTCATCATGGACCATCCGCACGTCGGTGACATGTGTGCATCCGGTGGATTCCGACCTATCGAAGATGTCATCGGGGTCGAACGTGTTCAGGCGCTCTCAGATTCATTCGTAGGGCCAAGTTTTCGTAGTTACCAAATGGAAGGAAAACTTTGGGCCCTTCCCGTCGATGCGGCCACCCAGGTGATGGCTTCACGGGCGGACTTGATTGATTCTGTTCCGAAAACGTGGGAGGACATCCTGCGCCTTGGACGCGAGCAGACCGTGTGCCTCAGCGTTGCTGGCCCCCATGCATTTCTCACTTTCCTCTCACTGTGTGCCAGTTTTGACGCCGCGGTAGATGATGGCTTGTGGCGTGAATTCCCGCACAGCTCAATCGCTATAGCCGTGCTCGAGATCATGCGCGAATTGGTGACAAGGCAGGCTCCTCGCACGCTAAAAATGAATCCGATAGCCCTGCTCGCTGCAATGATCGCTCGTAATGACATTGCCTGTGTCCCCCTCATTTATGGATATTCACAGTTCGCCCGAATGACGCCGCGGGCTGTGCAATTTAGCGACGCTCCAAGCGGAATATCGAGTATTCGTGGCTCAACAATCGGCGGTGCCGGGTTGGCCGTGACTAACCGTCGTTCGATAAGTCCCGAACTCGTTGCTTACGTTGCCTGGCTCGTCTCGGCCGATACCCAAACGAACTTCATTCCCTCACACGATGGGCAGCCCGCTCTCGCCAGCGCATGGCGTGACCCGAATCTCAACCGACAATCCGCCGGGTTCTATGCCAACACACTGACCACGATCCAGGGAGCCCAGGTTCGTCCGCGCTTCGCTGGATATGCCGTCTATCAAGAGTATGCCTCTGCGCGAATTCGCGAAGGACTCGTGAGCGGTGAAGCGACCACCGACATTCTGAAGGATATCCGCGTCTCATTTAGCCAGGGTCTAGCTCACGCCGGCGGAAAGATCTGACATGGACACTTCTACGGGTAGCGAGAACGTCACATGCACCCGCGAGGGCGCCGTGGCGGTCATCACCCTCAACAGGCCCGAGAAACTCAACTCCGTGACTCCCGCCATGTCGCACGCCCTCGAAGTGCTCATACGTGCGCTCAATGTCGATCCGGAGATTCGCGCAGTGGTCCTCACGGGTGCCGGCGAGCGCGCGTTCTGCTGTGGCTCTGATATCAGCGCTCTGGATTCCTACGACACGCCCTGGGATTTTCGCAATCGAGTCGACTACTGCGACGCCCTTCGAGAGCTGAGCAAACCTCTGATTGGTGCAATAAACGGCTACGCATATGGTGGCGGTCTCGAAACTGCCCTGCTCTGCGACATCCGCATCGCTGCCGAAAATGCTTCATTTGCCGCGTCAGAAATCAAACTGGGCTGGATTGGCGGAGGCGGTGTGAGCTATGGCCTCACTGCAGCAGCGGGATCGAGTAATGCGTCGTACATGCTTCTCACTGGCGACGCCGTGGACTCCGCGACCGCACTTCGCTGGAACCTTGTCACGCGTGTAGTTCCCGCCGCATCTCTCATGACTGAAGCAATGGCTTTGGCCCAGACGATCGCGGAGCGGCCTCCCATCGCCGCCGAGCACGCCAAGATTAATGTCCGCACTGCCCGTGAATCATCGTTCTCGGAGTCCATGAAGTACGAGCGAGACCTTCAGACGGTTGCTTTCGCCACAGACGACGCCCGAGAGGGTCGTCGAGCTTTTACCGAGAAACGGCAGGGCGTGTTCCGAAGACGCTAGCCCATGCGCATTAATTTCACGCTGCCTCGATAGCTCAGGCGAAGCAAACCCACTCGAAAGGTCAGGGAGTCCGATGAACACTTCAAAGTCGTATGGAGATTCAACACGCATCCTTCCTGAAGATGGCGTTCGCGGAACCCTCATCTCGCGCATTTGGAACCCGACCGCAGAAGGACCCTCTCCTGTGGTTTTACGCGAAGACGGCGTTTATGACATCAGCGGATCTTTCGCGACCGTCAGGGACCTCATGGAAAGCGACGATCCCGCGCGCGCGGCTCACGATGCAACGGGCGTGTGCGTGGGTTCAGTTGAGGACATTTTGGCTGCAAGTGCCCCAGAATCTCGTTCTGCCTTAAATTTCCACTTCTTGAGCCCCATAGACCTGCAGGTCGTCAAAGCCGCGGGGGTCACCTTTGCGGTGTCGATGATTGAGCGTGTCATCGAGGAACGATCTTTGGGCAACGCGGCCGACGCGCTCCGCATTCGCGAGTCCATGGTCTCCAAAATTGGAAACGACTTCGCCACAGTTGTTCCTGGCTCGGCAGAGGCAGCAAACGTCAAAAAGCTCCTTATTGAAGAGGGTCTCTGGTCGCAATACCTGGAGGTCGGTATCGGTCCCGACGCCGAGACCTTCACTAAGGCTCCAACGTTGGCCACAGTTGGTTTCGGCTCGCCCGTCGGGATTTACTCCGGCTCCACTTGGAACAATCCCGAGCCAGAGGTTGTCCTCGCGATAACGTCGACCGGAAGAATCGTTGGTGCGACCCTCGGTAACGACGTCAACCTTCGCGACCTCGAGGGCCGCAGCGCACTTTTGCTCTCAAAGGCCAAGGACAACAACGCTTCCGGATCGCTGGGGCCCTGGATTCGGCTATTCGACGAAACTTTTTCACTCGATGACGTGCGGACAATGAAGGTGGGGCTGACCATTAGCGGGCCCGACGGCTTCGTGCTTGAGGATGCCTCAGACATGTCCAAAATCAGCCGCGATCCTGAAGACATCGTCAGCCAGCTCATTGGCCGCCATCATCAGTATCCTGACGGCGCGGTTCTCTACCTGGGCACGCTCTTTGCTCCCACGAAGGACCGAGATACCGAGGGTGCCGGATTCACCCACAAGGTAGGCGACGTCGTACAAATCTCGAGCCCCCTTCTCGGTAGCCTGATAAACGAAGTTCGTTACAGTGAAGACTGTGATCCGTGGGTGTTTGGTCTGCGCGAATTGATGACAAATTTATCCCAACGGGGACTCTTATGAGTGACCCGGTTGTTCGCCCAAAAAGTGCTGGCAAGACGAGCCGCCGGTCGACCCAGTCGGTAACGCTTGCCGAAGTTGCCGAACTCGCGGGTGTGTCTGCGCAAACCGTCTCTCGCGCACTTCGGACACCTGAACAGGTGAGCGAGCAAACGCTCGTCACCGTTCAAAAAGCTGTTCAGTCCACTGGTTACGTTCCCAACATGACCGCCCGTAATCTCGCTTCTAATCGCAGCATGACGGTAGGCGCGCTCGTCCCCAACCTCGTAGGCACTATCTTTACCGACGTCCTCAGTGGGCTTGACGAGACGCTGTCCCCCAACGGATACCACCTGTTCGTCGGTACGACCGGATACGATCCGGAGCCCGAAGAAGAGATGATTCGCGCCTTCCTCGGTCGCCGTCCAGACGGAATGGTGCTGACGGGAACGAGCCACACGCGACTCGCCAGACAAATGCTGTCAAAGGCCAACATTCCCATTATTGAGACGCTCACTCTGTCGGGAAAACCCATCGACTCCCTCGTCGGATTCTCAAACAGTCAGGCTATTCGAGTACTTACAGAATCGCGCATCACCAAAGGATTCAAACATCCAACCTTCGCCGGTTGGCTTCGTGATGTGGATGAGCGCGCTAACGAACGTCTCCGTGGATTTCAAGAAGCCGTGACCACCAAGTTGCCGGGCGAGCCTCTCCGGTTCGTAAACACTGAGGACCTCGGCATCAGTATTGAAGCAGGCCGCTATCTGGCTCGTGAGGTCTTGATGCGCCATCCTGAGACTGACCTTCTTGTGTGTTCTAGTGACGTGTTTGCTGAGGGCGCCATCCTCGAATTTGTGTCACGTGGCATCGACGTGCCCGGCCGGATTGGGGTGACCGGTCTCGGCGACTTTGACCTTGCCAAACACCTCTCCCCCTCACTCACGACCGTACTTACACCAAACAAGGACGTTGGCAGGGCGGCCGCAGAGATTCTGTTGAAGGCAATGGCCTCACGTCGAAAGACTCCGGGCCGAGTCGTTCGCGATTTAGGCTTCGACATTATTTCGCGCGAAAGTGCCTAATTCATGAGATCTTCCTCAGCATTCCCCTTCACTCAAAGAAGAAAGAGTTCACTGTGATTACGACAACAAACCCGAGAACCGGAGCAACTGAGGCGACAGATTTGGCGGTCACGAGTGACGCGGAAGTCGCCGCTATTTCACACCGTGCCGCGACTGCGGCAAAGGAGCTGGCCGCAATTGGCCGCCTTCGTCGCGCCGACCTACTCGACGCCATTGCCGCAGCACTCGAAGCAGACCGTGAAGTCCTCATCCCCACGGCAATGGCCGAGACGGGTTTGACAGATGTCCGGCTGAACGGTGAGTTGACGAGGACCGTCTTCCAATTTCAGTTGTTTTCAGAAGCCGTCCGTGAAGGAAGCTTTCTTGAGGTTGCCATCGATCACGCCGGAACAACTCCCCTCGGGCCCGGTCCAGACGTGCGACGGCTCCTTGTTCCTCTGGGCGCGGTCGCGGTGTTTGGCTCGAGTAACTTCCCCTTTGCATTCAGCGTTCCGGGTGGAGACACGGCCTCTGCTCTCGCGGCCGGAAATGCCGTCGTCGCCAAGGCCCATAGTGCGCACCCACTGACATGCGCAGCAGTTTTCGCAACTATGGAACGGGCCTGCCGCGAGTTTGGCGCACCTGACGGAACAATAGGCATCGTTTATGGGCAAAAAGCCGGTGCTGCCCTGGTTGCGGAACCCGCCATTAGCGCCGTTGGTTTTACTGGTTCACTAGACACGGGTAAGCGCCTTCAAGCCATCATCGACATGCGGGATGAGCCCATCCCGTTTTATGGCGAGCTCTCCAGTATGAATCCGCTCGTTATAACCTCAGCCGCGCTCTTAGCCCGATCCGACGAGATTGCTACGGGGCTTGCCACGTCCGTCATAGCTTCTTCCGGACAGCTGTGTACGAAGCCCGGGTTCGCATTCATTCCCACAGGCGAGTTGGGCGATGCATTTTTGACTGATCTTGCTGCGAAGTTCGTCGAGGCAGACGCCGCCGTCCTCTTGAACGAACGGGTGCATGACTCCTACGCGGGTGCCAGACTGCGCATGTCAACCGAATCAGGCGTCTCTGTCGTCGCTGAGGGCCAAGCGCCAGGCGCCGAGGGATTCTTTGTCTCACCAACCATTCTTAGCGTGGCGGCCTCTGACCTCACGCCCGGTCACGCCGAGGAGGCATTCGGGCCACTAATAATGGCGGTGCGTTACGAGGGAAATAGCGACTTGTTTGCGGCACTTGAGAACATTCCCTCGTCATTGACAGCGTCGATTCATTATCAGACCGACGACGCAGACTTCGTCCGTGAGCTCGTCAATGTAGTGAAACCGCGGGCCGGGCGACTGGTCTTCAATGGCTTCCCCACGGGAGTGCGGGTTAGTTGGGCGCAACACCACGGTGGACCGTGGCCGTCTACAAACACAATTCACACGTCTGTGGGCATCACAGCAATGCGCCGATTCCTTCGGCCTCTCGCTTGGCAAGACGCTCCTGATTTCATTCTTCCCGAAGAACTCCGCGACGCAGATTCAAGCGTTGCTCGACGCCTGGATGGAATCCTGACACTTCCGAAGTAGGTCGCGGCGTCAGATTACTTCTCGCACTGGCAGCGGTCTGCGGGGGCAACGCCCTCGAGTGCCTCTTCGATGTGCTCTCCGCAGCCTTCCCAGGTGGGCTTGCCACACTTGTCACATTCAACGCGCTTGCACATGTAGTTTTCCTTTCGTTGGGTTTGTTCGCCGGGTTTCGTGGTCGGTTATTGCTGAGTGAGCATCGATTGTGCGCGCCCGCGAGCGTCCATGCCAGCGCGCCAGGTAAGCCAACCTCCGTCAAGGTTATGGGCATTCTTGCCGTTCTGCAGCAGCACCTGGGCGGCGGTATGTCCGCGCTGGCCCACCCGACAGTGCACAATGACCTCGCCGTCAGGAATCTCGTCGAGGCGCGATCGCAGTTCATCCACCGGTATCAGAATTGCGCCCGGAATATCGCCCGCTTCGTTTTCAGCCGACGTTCGCACGTCAATCAGGGTCGCGCCTTCGGCAAGGCGCGCGTCGAGTTCATGCCATTGCACACTCGGTGTTCGCTTATGCCACACATTATTTGCGACATAGCCGAGCTGGTTGACGGCGTCTTTGGCCGATCCAAACTGGGGGGCGTAGGCCAACTCGAGGTTCATCAGGTCATCAACGGTGAGCCCGGCATAGATTGCGGTGGCCAAGACGTCGATGCGCTTATCTGCTCCATCGGTTCCCATTGCTTGGGCCCCGAGAATGCGGCCCGTGTCGGGCGCGAAAACAATTTTGAGAGCCAGGGTCGCCGCGCCCGGGTAGTAGCCCGCGTGAGAGCTCGGATGCGCGTGAGCCACCAGAATCGGTATTCCCGCACCGAGGGCGGCCTTTTCGGTCAGGCCCGTCACGGCGACGACCATTCCAAAGGCTCCAATAATGCCCGTTCCCTGACTGGCGTGTTCCGGGCTGGGCTTTCCCGCAATGACATCGGCAACTGCACGACCATGTCGGTTGGCGAGGTTTGCCAGCCACACCATCTGATCCTGGCCAGTGAGGTCACTGTGTTTGGCCGCAGCGTCACCAACAGCGTAAATAGCGGGGTCGCTGGTGCGATGATTCTCATCGACCCAGATGCCGCCCGCGGGAGATAACCGCAATCCGGCTTCTTCGGCCAGCACGACATCAGCCACCACCCCGATAGACGAAATCACGAGGTCGGCCGGGAGGCGATTGCCGTCGGTGAGCACAACCTCATCGTGGGTAATCTCGGTCGCGGTTCGGCCCAGAATAATATTCACGCCATTGGCGCGCAGCGACGCGTGAAAAGGCTCAATCATTTCGGGATCGAACTGCGGCAAAATTGTGTGACCCGACTGCACAATCGTGACGTGCAGCCCGCGGTGCCGCAGGTTCTCTGCCATTTCAACGCCGATAAATCCGCCGCCGAGAATAACCGCCGTCGTGGCTTGTTTTTCGTCGATCGCGCTTTTAATGCGAACCGCGTCAGGCACATCGCGAAGCGAGAAGGCGCGCTCAGCCCCCGGAATGTCGAGCACGCGGGGATGGGCACCCGGCGAGAGAATGAGCGCGTCATAGGTATCGCTGAGTTCTTCTCCGGTGAGTACATCACGTGCGGTGATGGTGCGCGATGCCAGGTCGATCTGCACCACACGAGTGTTGACCTTGACCGAGAGTCGAAATCGACGCAACAGCGCGTCGGGGGTTTGCACGAGCAGGCTCTGTTCTTGCGCAATAACGTCGCCAATGAAATAAGGCAGGCCGCAGTTCGCAAACGACACGTGGGGGCCCTGTTCGTAGACCGTAATGTCGGCGTGCTCGTCGAGTCGGCGCAGACGCGTCGCTGCCGACATGCCGCCGGCCACCCCACCGATAATGATTGTCTTCACGGTTTTCACCTCTCCTTTTTTGCGTCGGATGTGTCTGGCTCGCTACGCCATCGACATGAAGGCTTTTTCGAGAGCATCGCGATTCATGTCGCCCTCGGGACCGGTACCACAGTGACTCATTCCGGTGGCAATAATGTTGAACCCGGCGCGATCCAGTGCCGTGCTCGCGGCAGCCAGCTGAGTGAGAATCTCAGTGCAGTCGCGACCTTCGTCGATCATGCGCACGAGGCCGCCAATTTGACCCTGCACACGAACGAGCCGGTTGCGAGCTTTTTTTAGTTCTTCGGCAGGTAGTCTCATGATTCACCTTTCGTGGGTATAGACTGAGTATACCCTAGGGGGTATCGAGAGGATAACCTAAATGAAGCGAATCATCACCGCGTTGGCGATCGCCGCAACCCTCGGCGCGGCGGGATTTGGCCTCAGCGCCTGTGCGCCAACCGGAAGTAACGCGCCCATGGCCGCCATCGACTTCACCGCCGACACGATTGTTATCGACGTGGGCACGCCGGAGAACTTTGCCGCCGGCCATCTTGCGGGTGCCGTGAATATCAACTGGCAGGGCGAGGAATTCATGCAGGCTATCGGCGTGCTCGACAAGGCGGCTCACTACGTGGTCTACTGCCGCTCGGGCAATCTCGCCGGCCAGGCCCTCGACATGATGGCGAGCATGGGATTCACCAACGTCCAAAACCTCGGCAGTGTTGATGAGGCGGCGAAGACCACCGGCCTCACCGTCGTCACCGGCTAGCGGCCAAACGCCATCATGGATGCCCGCGAATGGGATGACCGTTACGCCACCGTTGAGTCGGTCTGGTCACCGCAGCCGAACACTTTTGTTGAGGAGTACCTCTCTGCTCTGCCGGCGGGCCGTATGGTCGACGTGGCTGGCGGTGAGGGCCGACACGCTCTCTGGTTTGCGCAGCGCGGCTGGGTGGCCGAGAACCTCGACTTTTCCCGCGTGGCGGTGAGCAAGTCTCTGGAACGTGCAGCAGAACTCAGCCTCGGCAATCGTTTTCACGGCCACGTTGCTGAGGCAAACTCGAATTAGGATTTCTTGCTCGCGCCGGTAGACCTCGTGGTCATTGCTTACCTGCAGATTCCCGCCCCCGAGCTTGCTGCCGCTATTGTCAATGCCGGTCGCCAGCTCGTTGCCGGTGGCACGCTGTTTGGCGTATGGCACGCCCGCGAAAACCTCACGGACGGCGTCGGCGGACCTCAGGATGCCGACGTTCTGCCCACGACAGAAGAATTGACCAACGCTTTTACGGCGGCGAATCTGGTCGTGTCAGAAATCGGCCTGCGCACGCGCGACGTTTCTCACAACGGGGTCAGTCGTAAGGCAATCGACGTGGTTGTCATGGCGTCGGCGTCGGGCCGTTCGATACGAGAGTAAGGCCGTCCTCGGCGAGGTCGACCGTGACCATATCGCCATCACGAACGGTTCCGGCCAGCAGGGCAGTCGCCAACTTATCGTCGATCTCATGTTGCATGAGTCGCCGCAGCGGACGGGCCCCATAGATCGGGTCATAGCCTCGCTCGGCCAACCACGTGCGGGCCGACGGAGTGACGGCAAGGTCAAGACGGCGATCCGCAAGCCGGGTCTGCATGCGATCAATGTAGAGCTCGACGATCGACCCCAGATCGGTTTGGCTCAGCGCCTGAAACACGACGATGTCATCAAGACGATTGACAAACTCCGGTTTGAAGGCCTGGCGCACAAGACTCTGCACTGCTTGCTCTTTGTCGTCCTCGGACAGTTCCGGATCTACGAGATACTGGCTGCCCAGATTCGAGGTGAGGATCATGATGACGTTGCGAAAATCGACCGTGCGTCCCTGTCCGTCGGTGAGGCGACCGTCGTCGAGCACTTGAAGCAGAAGGTCGAACACCTCGGGATGGGCCTTCTCGACCTCATCGAACAAGACCACAGAATAGGGTCTCCGTCGCACTGCCTCGGTCAGCTGTCCGCCCTGCTCATATCCCACGTATCCGGGAGGCGCACCCACCAGGCGCGAAACGGCAAACTTCTCGCCGTACTCGCTCATGTCGATGCGAATCATGGCTTTTTCGTCGTCAAAGAGAACCTCGGCAAGCGCCTTGGCCAACTCGGTCTTGCCCACGCCCGTCGGACCCAGGAATAGGAATGACCCGGTAGGACGATCAGGATCGCTGATGCCCGCGCGCGAACGGCGCACCGACTCGGCGACTGCCCGCACGGCCTTCTTCTGGCCAATCAGGCGCTTGCCGATCTCCGCTTCAAGGTTCAGCAATTTCTCTGTCTCGCCCTGTGTCAGACGGTCGACCGGGATGCCGGTCCACGCGGCGATAACCGAAGCAATCTCGGCTGCCGTGACCTGGTCGCTCACCATCAGGGGCGTGTCCGACTCGGCCTTCTCGGCTGCCGCTACTTCGCTCTCGAGTTCGGGAATTTCGCCGTACAGCAGTCGCGATGCTGCCTCGAGGTTGCCCTCGCGCTGCGCCCGATCGGCCTGGATGCGCGCTGCATCGAGGCGTCCCTTGAGGTCGCCCACACGGTTGAGTGCGGCGCGCTCGGTCTGCCAGCGGGCATCGAGCTCACCGAGCTTGCTTTCGCGCTCAGCCAAGTCTTCTCGCAGTTTGACCAATCGCTGCTTGGAGGCGTCGTCTTTTTCTTTCTTGAGCGCCAACTCTTCGAGCTTGAGCCGATCAACGCCTCGGCGAAGCTCGTCGATCTCTACCGGTGCCGAATCGATCTCCATGCGAAGTCGGCTCGCCGCCTCATCGATCAGGTCGATGGCCTTATCGGGCAGCTGACGTGAGGTGATGTATCGGTTGCTCAGCGACGCCGCGGCCACGAGGGCATTATCGGCGATGGCCACCTTGTGGTGCGCCTCATAACGCTCCTTGAGTCCGCGCAAAATAGCAATCGTGTCTTCGACGCTCGGCTCGCCCACGAAGACCTGCTGAAAGCGACGCTCGAGCGCCCCATCCTTCTCAATGAACTGGCGGTACTCGTCGAGCGTGGTCGCCCCGATCAGCCGCAGCTCGCCGCGGGCCAGCATGGGTTTGAGCATGTTGGCTGCTGCCACCGAGCCCTCTCCGCCGCCGGCGCCCATCAACGTGTGCAACTCGTCAATAAACGTGATGATCTGCCCGTCGGAGGCGTCGATTTCCGCGAGCACTGCCTTGAGGCGTTCCTCAAACTCGCCCCGAAATTTTGCGCCAGCAATCAGGGCACCAATGTCCAGAGCGACGAGCTGCTTGTCCTTGAGGCTCTCGGCCACGTCTCCCGCGACAATGCGCTGGGCCAGGCCCTCGACCACGGCAGTCTTACCCACGCCGGGTTCACCAATCAGCACGGGGTTGTTCTTCGTTCGTCTGGTCAGCACTTGGCTCACCCGTCTGATTTCGGCGTCACGGCCGATCACGGGATCGAGCTTGCCGTTTCGGGCTCGCTCGGTGAGGTTTATCCCAAACTGTTCGAGAGCACTTTTCGGCTCTTCTTGCGGGGATTGCGGGTTCATCGTGAGCCTCCCTCTTCGATGCGGCGCAGGGGATTCCAGCGCACCACCTCGGTGGCGCGTCGCACGCGCTGGCCCGTGCGCAGGGTCTGCACCTCGCCCGCCGAACCGGCTGCAAAGACCCGTCGACCGGGCTGAGCGAGCAGTGAGTCGGCCAGAGCCGTCTCGAGTTGACGCACGCGGGCGCGAAGCGATGCGACATCATTTTCTAGTTCCAACACGCGGCGGATGCCCTCGAGGCTCACCCCCTCGGCGCTGAGCCCAGCGACCTCGCGCAATTGCACAACGTCGCGCATGGAGTATCGGCGCGACTGCCCCGCCGTTCGCGTGGGTTGAACGAGGCCGAGACGGTCATACTGGCGCAGCGTTTGGGGGTGCATGGCAGCAAGTTCGGCCGCCATCGAAATGGTAAAGATCGGCTGGTCTTCGTCCACGGCTCTCCCCTATCGTCGCCCGCGTTGCAAAATTTCGGCCCGCGGATTTTCTTGGGGTGCCGCCGCGGCAAACGCCTCGAGCGCCGTCGTCGCTTGCGCGTCGAGGTGCGTAGGCACAGCAACCATAATCTCGGCAAGCAGGTCGCCCTGCCCCTTGCCCGTCTTGACGCCTCGACCCTTGACGCGCAAAATGCGACCGCTCGGGGTGCCGGGAGCAACTTTGAGCTTGACGGGGTCGCCATCAATGGTGGGCACCTCAATCGTGGCGCCCAACACCGCCTCGGTAAACGTCACGGGTACCTGAAGTCGAACATTCAGGCCGTCTCGTTCGAACACCGGATGCTTTCCTACGGTCACCGTCAGAACGACATCTCCGGGGTCGCCGCCATCGGGGCTGCCGTGACCCTTGCCCCGAATGCGAATCTTCTGCCCGTCGGCAACTCCGGCGGGAATCTTGACCTTGACGCTATTGCCGGACGGCAGCTGCAGGGTCATGGTGTCGCCGTGTAGTGCCTCAAAGAAGTCCACGACAACGGTCGACACAATGTCTTGCCCCTTGCTCGGACCACCCCAGCCGCGGTATCCACCGGAGGCTCGACCAAAGGTGCCGCCGCCAAACATGCCGCCGAGCAGGTCTTCAAAGTTGCCCTGCGGAAACCCGCCACCCTGCCCGCCATAGGGGCCACGGAAGGCATCTTCGAAGCCGCGACCCTGGCCACCCGCCGTGAAGCGCGCGCCGGAGCCCATGGCGCGGATCTGATCGTATTCGGCACGCTGAGCTGGATCGGAGAGGATCGAGTGTGCCTCGGTGACCTCCTTGAATTTCGCCTCAGCTTTGGCGTCGCCGGGGTTGCTGTCCGGATGATATTTGCGCGCGAGCTTGCGATAGACCTTCTTGAGCTCTTCGGGCGACACCTCTTTCGAGACGCCGAGAATCTTGTAAAAGTCTTTGTCGAACCAATCCTGACTAGCCATCAGCGCCTCCTTTCGTTATTCGGGTGTCGCGACGATTACTTTGGCCGGGCGAACCTGGGTTGAACCCAGGATGTAGCCAGATTCCACCACTTCGAGAATGGTCGGAACCGACACGTCTGCCGACGGTTGCTGTAAGAGTGCCTCGTGTTGATTCGGGTCAAAAGCATCGCCCACGGTGGCATACGACGCGAGCCCGAGACGCTCGGTGACAGCCCGCAGCTTGGTCGCCATCAGGGTGATGGGAGCGCCCTCGATCAGATCGCCGTGCTTCTCGGCCCGTTCGATGTCATCGAGCACCGGCAGAAGCAATCTCACAACGTCGCCCACCAGACGCTCACGCTCAACCTCGCGGTTGGCTTCGGTGCGCTTGCGGTAGTTGGCGTACTCGGCCGTGACACGCTGCAAATCTTCCAGACGTTCCGCAGCTAGGGCGTCGGCGGCCTTCTCGAGAAACTCGACGTCAACATCGTTCAGTGATGTCTCGACATCGGCGTCTTCATAGCCGTCGGCGGGAAGTTCGGAGGAGCCCTCGGGCTCCTCCTGAACATCCTGCGGCCTTACCTCACCGGTCTCGGGGTCGACCCGTCGCTTATCGCGCACCACCGGTTCTTCCGGCTCTTTCGACTCATCGGCCTGTGATTTATTGCTCATGGCTACTTGTCTGCCTTCTCGCCCGACTCGTCGTCTTCGACAACCTCAGCGTCGACCACGTCTTCATCGGATGATTCCTCGGCCGAAGCCGCGGTCTCGGTCTGCGCCTGAGCATAGATAGCCTCACCGAGTTTGCCCTGGCTTTCGCCCAGCTTCTCGACGGCCGTCTTCAGGGCGTCCTCGTCTTCACCGGCGAGCGCCGTCTTGACCGCATCGACGTCGGCTTGCACCGTTGCCTTGAGATCTTCGGCCAGCTTGTCGTCGTTGTCTTTGATGAGCTTTTCGACCGAATAAACCATCTGCTCGGCGTTGTTGCGCGTCTCGGCCGTCTCGCGACGTTCCTTGTCTTCGGCGGCGTGCTCTTCGGCCTCGCGCACCATGCGTTCGATGTCTTCCTTGGGAAGTGATGAGCCACCCGTGATGGTCATCGACTGCTCCTTGCCCGTGCCCTTGTCTTTGGCTGACACGTGCACGATGCCGTTGGCGTCGATGTCGAAGGTGACCTCAATCTGCGGCATGCCGCGGGGTGCGGGAGCGATCCCGGTGAGCTCGAAGTTGCCGAGTGACTTGTTGTCACGCGTGAACTCACGCTCGCCCTGGAACACCTGGATCGACACCGCGGGCTGGTTATCGTCTGCCGTAGTGAAGGTCTCGGAGCGTTTCGTGGGAATGGCCGTGTTGCGCTCAATGAGCTTGGTCATGATGCCTCCCTTGGTCTCGATGCCGAGACTCAGCGGGGTGACGTCAATGAGCAACACGTCCTTTCGCTCCCCGCGCAGCACGCCGGCCTGAAGCGCAGCACCGACAGCAACAACCTCGTCGGGGTTGACGCCCTTGTTGGGCTCTTTGCCACCGGTCAGACTCTTGACCAGTTCGACCACGGCGGGCATGCGGGTGGAACCACCCACGAGCACCACGTGATCAACATCGCCCACCTTGACGCCGGCCTCGCGGATGACATCCTCGAAGGGCTTCTTGGTGCGGTCGAGCAGATCCTGCGTCATCGACTCGAACTGAGCTCGCGTGAGCGTCTCGTCGAGGTTGGCCGGGCCGTTCTCCGTCAGAGAAAGGTAGGGCAGCTGAATGTTCGTCGTGGTCGATGACGACAGCTCCTTCTTAGCCTGCTCGGCACCTTCCTTGAGGCGCTGCAGGGCAATCTTGTCTTTGCTGACGTCGACGCCCGAGGTCTCCTTGAACTTCTTGATCAGGTGCTCGACGATGCGCTGGTCCCAGTCGTCTCCACCCAGCCGGTTGTCACCGGCCGTGGAACGAACCTGGATGGTCGAGAACTCGTCATCCTTGCCCACCTCGAGCAACGACACGTCGAACGTGCCACCACCGAGGTCAAAGACCAGAATGAGTTCGTCTTCTTTGCCCTTGTCGAGTCCGTAGGCCAGAGCTGCAGCTGTGGGCTCGTTGATGATGCGCAACACATTGAGACCCGCGATCTCGCCGGCATCCTTGGTGGCCTGACGTTCGGCGTCGTTGAAGTACGCCGGAACCGTGATGACCGCATCGGTCACGGTGTCGCCCAGGTACTGTTCGGCGTCTCGCTTGAGCTTGCCCAAAATACGCGCCGAGATTTCTTGCGGCGTGTACTTCTTGTCGTCGATCTTGTCGGTGTGTGCGGTTCCCATGTGGCGCTTCACCGAAGCGAGGGTGCGGTCGACGTTGGTGACGGCCTGACGCTTGGCGGGCTCGCCCACCAATACTTCGCCGTCTTTGGTAAAGGCGACCACCGAAGGGGTGGTGCGGAATCCTTCAGCGTTGGCGATGACGGTGGGTTCTCCACCCTCAAGCACCGCGACCACCGAGTTGGTGGTTCCGAGGTCAATGCCTACTGCTCGTGACATGTGTTGTTTCTCCTTCGTGTTCCTCGGCGCCGGTGTGCCGGTCCGAGAGTTGTGTGTGGCTGGTATGAAGTCTTAACCGAGACTTGAGTCTCGATGTGTCAAGTTTGCCACCTGTGGATAACTATGTCAAGTCGAACTTGAGTCAAAGTCACTCAAGTTTTCTCCCGCGCTCGGGCGGCCGTGATTGAGCAAATTCTTGATGAACGCGCTTACGGATGGCTTGCTAGCCCTATCCCGAACGCCCGTTGCCCGGTAGCGTTGTGCCCATGACGAGCACAGTTGCACCCACACGTAAACGCGGCCAAGTCTTTTCGTGGGCCCTCTGGGACTGGGGCACGTCGGCCTTCAGCGTGCTCATCACCACCTTCGTCTTCGCGCGCTACATCATTTCTGACGCGTTCATCGACCCCCAGATCGTCGCCGCCTATGAGGCCTCGGGGCAGACGGGCCCGGCCAAGGTGGCCTACGACGCGGCTGCGAACGGTCTCGCCAACGGACTCTCGATGTCGGTGTGGATTGGCGGCATCATCATCATCTTCGTGGCCCCCATTCTGGGTCAGCGTGCGGACGCCACGGGTCGGCGCCGCATGTGGCTGGGTATCAACACGGGAATCGTCATTCTCGCCACGTTCGGGATGTTCTTCATTGAGCCCTCAGCGTCGTTCTGGATCTACGGAATCGTTCTCTACGCCATCGCAAACATTTTCTACGAGTTCGCGAACGTCAACTACAACGCCATGCTGTTGCAGGTCTCGACGCCAAAGAACGTGGGTACCGTCAGCGGATTCGGCTGGGGCATGGGCTACATCGGCGGAATTGTGGTGCTACTCATCTCGCTCTTTGGTTTTGCCCTCGGCGACAGCCACTGGTTCGGCGTCACGGGCGATGCGGCGCTCAACATTCGCATCATCTTTTTGATCGCGGCTGTTTGGTCGCTCATCTTCTCTATCCCGGTGCTCACGGTAGTGCCCGAGATCACGCCCGAACCGGGCGTCAAGCGTCTCAGCCTGATCGGTTCCTACAAGAAACTTGTTCACGACATTCGCGCTCTGTTCACGAATGACCGCCAAACGTTTTACTTCTTGCTCGCCAGCGCCATCTTCCGCGACGGACTCGTCGCTGTCTTCGCCTTGGGTGCCATTCTGGCGGGGACCGTTTTTGGCTTCGACTTCACCCAAATCATGTTCTTTGGCATCGCGGCCAACGTTGTGGCCGGCATCGGCGTGTTCATTGGTGGCGTTATCGATAACCGTGTTGGGCCCAAGCCCGTCATCGTGGGCTCGCTCATCGGTCTGATCATTGCCGGCCTCTTTATCTTCTTCTTCCACGACGGTGGACCCATCATCTTCTGGATCGGCGGTCTCGTGCTGAGCCTGTTTGTTGGCCCCACCCAATCGGCCAGTCGATCGCTGCTCGCCCGGGTTTCAAACAACCGCAACGAAGGCGAGCTGTTTGGTCTGTACGCGACGACCGGACGTTTGGTCGTCTGGCTCTCACCCCTGATCTTCTGGATTCTCACCACAACGCTCGGAGCTCAGTACTGGGGCATTTTGGCCATCGTTTTCGTGCTGCTCGTCGGCCTCATCATCATCATCCCCATCAAGCCGCGCTTCAGCGACGCTTCGGGCAAATAACGAGGGCTGCGCTAAACCGCACGGTACGTTCGTTGACACGGACGTGCCCGACTAGAGTCCGATGCGCATCCAGTGCAGGATAAGCAACATCGTCACCACAAAGCCCACCGCGTAATTGATCCAGAGGAACGCGCGCCAGCCACGGTTGGCACGCTCGCACTGTTCGTCTGACAACGATCGATATGGCCACACCATCAACAGGTAGGGAATGGCGAGGAACGCGGCATAAAAGGCGGGCCACGCGGCCTTGCCCGTTCCGGCGGCAATGACCAGCGCCACACCCGCCAACAAATAAGCCGCCAATGCCAGGCGCGCCGTGGCTTTCGCCCCGATCACTGTGGCGACAGACTTCAGTCCACCCTCGCGGTCGGCCTGTATGTCTTGAATGGCCCCGAAGGCGTGCGAGGCTACGCCCCACAAGAAGTAGGCCAGCAGGATGAGCCACAGCGCCGGAGTGAACACGGCGCCCGCCAGAACAAGGCCATAGATCGCGGGGCTGACAAAGTGCGTGCTCGAGGTGAGGGAATCGAGAAACGGCACTTCTTTGAAGCGCAGCCCCTTCAGGGAATATGCCACGACGGCAAACATGCTGATGGCTAAGACGAGCCACGAGAGCGGGCTGCCGACGGCAACGAGAAACACGAGGAAAGGAACGTTGGTGGCCAGCACCACCCACAGGGTGAGGCGGTGCAGACGTCGATCCAAGACCGCGCCCTCAACACCACCCTTGCGCGGGTTGCGCATGTCTGACTCGTAGTCAAAGACGTCGTTGATGCCGTACATCGCAACGTTATAGGGGATGAGAAAAAACAGCGTGCCGATGATGAAGGTGAGGTCGACCCGGTGCGTGGTCATCAGGTAGCCGGCGGCAAACGGGAACGCCGTGTTAACCCACGACAGCGGCCGCGACGACATGACAAGGGTGCGGAATGTGTTGCCACCCCGAGCTGGCGCCGTCACCGGGGTCTCCGCGCGGGAAGCACAAGCCACAGGGCCGGCAGAACAAATACGGCGGCAATGGCGTAGGCGAAGTCTTCAATGGGAGCCACTCCCACGAGAACGCCAAGAATCTTTGTCTCGTCATAACTGACGATTCCCAGACCCACGATGATGTTGTCAAAGATGCCCGTGAGCACGAGAAGCACGGCGAGCGTGATAAAAACTGCGGCCAAGCGTCGACCGGGCCGAGGGGTCGCGGTCACCTCGCCGGAAGCAATCCGGCGGCGCGCCCGACGCCCGTGCAGAGCCATCGCCGCCACCCAGAAAACAAGCACCGCGGCCAAGAAACTCGCATTAAGCCAGACGTAGGTCACGGGTGTGTCCCCCGCATCAACACCCGCGTCACCGCCGCAAAGACGTTCATCGTGAGGTAACAGAGAAGCGCCAAAAAGGCGATTTCTTCGAGGGGAACCTCGGGTGCCACCACCAGTCCCGTGACATAAGGAGACGGCCCCCGAAAGAAGATCCCGAGGCCAATGCCCGCGAGATCCCAGAGCAGAAAGAACAGCACTCCGGCCGGCAGCACGATGGACGCCCGGCGCGCATCTGACCAAAAGAACAGTCGAAAGCGGCGATCGAGAACCACCATGCCCGTGAGGGAAAAGAGCAGTGCGGCGAGGTAGAGCCAGCTCACGCTCAGACCGTTCGGTCCACTGTCGGAAAGAGAGGTTCCGACATCGGTTCGGTCGAGCCATCGTTTCTCAGGCGCTTAATCAAGATCTCGCTGCTGATCAGACACATCGGAAGCCCAATGCCCGGAATCGTCGAACCGCCGGAGTAAAACAGTCCCCGTACTTTCTTGCTCTTATGGCCGGCTCGAAAGAAAGCGCTCTGCTTCAGGATGTGGCTGGGGCCGAGGGCTGTTCCGAGCCACGCGTTGAGGTCGCCGGAAAAATCGGCCGGTCCTACCGTGCGGCGCACCACGATTCGCTCGGCCAGGTCGGGCACCTTGGCCCATCGGGCAATCTGCGCGATGGCGGCGTCGGCAGCCGCCTCAACCTGTGCGCTGCCCTTGCCGGCCAGGCCCCCCTTGCCGATGGTCGGGTCGGCCGGAACGGGGATGAGCACAAACAGGTTGGTCTGACCCACGGGAGCCACAAACGGGTCGGTGGCATTGGGCCGACAGACATAGATCGAGGCCGGATCGGGAATCGACCTCGGCTCATTAAAGATGCGGCCGAAGTTATCGTTCCAGTCGTTCGTGAAGAAGAGGTTGTGATGATCCAGCTGTGGGATGCGCCCCTCGATGCCCAGATAGACCAGAACAGCGCTGGGCCCGGCAACCCGCTTGTCCCACCACTTCTGCGGGTAGGTCTGCTGGGCCTCCGGAAGAAGCGTCGTCTCTGAGTGATAAAGATCGGCCGACGAAACGACGATGTCGGCCGGGATTGTTTTGGGCTTGCCGCCCCGGGCTCCGCGGTAAGTGACGCCCGTCACGCGCGCGCCGCGGCCCGGGCCATCCGTTTCAATCGCCGTGGCGGTGGCACTGCGAATAATCGTCACGCCTTCGGCTTCGGCAATTTTTTCGATCGCGGTAATGACCTTGTGAAAGCCACCGACGGGATAGAGCACGCCATCCTCCAAGTCGAGGTGACTCATCAGGTGATACATGCTTGGCGTGATGTAGGGGCTCGAACCCAAAAAAACGGCGGGATACCCCAGAACCTGTTGCAGGGTCGGTGACGACACATAGCGTGCGGCGAAATCGGCCAAACTGACCCGCAACAGGGTCAGCAGTTTGGGCAAGCGCTTGAGCACGTCGGCGCGAAAGAGTGGGCCGAGCTTGGCGAAGCTCGTATACAAAAACCGCACCTTCGCCATCTCATAGGTGTCCTTCGCCGAATCGAGGTAGGCGCTCATCTTGTCGCGCGACCCCGGCTCGCGTTGCTCGAAGAGGTCGAGGTTGGCCTCGCGAGAATCCCGAATGTCCAAGGGCGGCATACCCGCCTCGACGTCGTCTTGGAAGAAGACGCGATAGCCCGGATCAAGGCGGCGAAGTTGGTACTGCTCTTCGGCTGACGTGCCGAGCAGCTTGAAGAAGTGGTCAAACACCTCGGGCATGAGGTACCACGAGGGGCCGGTGTCGAACCGAAACCCACCCTTTTCCCACGACCCTGCTCGGCCGCCGACGCTCGCGTTCTTCTCCACCAGCGTGACGTCATATCCGTCGCGCGCCAAGAGCGCAGCCGACGACAAACCGGCAATTCCGCCACCAATAACCACTACACGCGTCATGAGACTCTTCCCATCATTGCCCCCACCAACAGGCGCGCCTTGACGGGGCCCGGAACACTAATTCGGGTGTTCATCAAAATCGACGCCGGAGTCTTCGCGATGCGGCGATTGAGCTGAGCAAACAGGCCCTGGGCCAACGCCACGGCTCGGCGACTGGAGGCCGGCAGGTCGGGCACAATGGCACCCGAGACAGCCAAATCCGCGTCTATATCGGCCACGAGAATCAGCTTGGTCTCGTCCGTCAGTTGAGAGACGTCGACGCCCGGAAAGTAGGCACGGCCCAGGCCCTCCGAATCTGCCGAAAGGTCGCGCAAAAAATTGACCTTCTGAAAGGCTGCCCCCAAGGCCCTCGCCCCCGCGACAAATCGGACTCTCTGTTCGTCAGTGACGGTTTCGCCCACCAAAAAGGCCTGTAGACACATGAGGCCCACCACCTCAGCGGATCCGTAAACGTAATCAGAAAAAGAGGATTGCGTGTGCGATTTTTTCAACACGTCAGCGCGCATGGACGCAAAGAAAGGGCGCGTCAGGTCGGTTCCAATACTGGTCTTTCGCGCCGTCAGCGCAAAAGCGTGGATGATCAAGTCCGACGAGTAACCGCTGGACATCGCCCGCTCGGTCTCGAGTTCGAAATCATCGAGACGGCGGCGCACCGCGGCCGAAGCAAGGCCCGCATTCGCGGCTACTCCGTCGACGATTTCATCGGCGATGCGCACGAGTCCGTAAATGTTCTCGACATCCTCGCGAACGCCCGGGCCCAGCAGACGCGAGGCCATGCCAAATGACGTTGAATACCGCCGAATGACCATCGCGGCGGTCTCGTGCGCCACCTCATCGTAAAGGGCGCTCGCTAGGCTAGAACTCACAGTCTGAGACTATCTATCAAACGTAAGGGACGTGGGCAGGGTGACCGAGTTGGTGGTGCTCGTTTCGAATGATGGCCAGCCCGTGGGCACAGCCGAAAAGGCCACTGTGCACACCAACGACACGGTTCTGCACCTTGCATTTTCGTGTCACGTCTTCAACGCGGAGGGCCACGTTTTGGTGACTCGCCGCGCACTCAGCAAAAAGACGTGGCCCGGGGTCTGGACAAACTCGTTTTGTGGACATCCCGGACCCGACGAAGCACTCGAGGAGGCGCTGCATCGACGGGCTCGTGAAGAGCTTGGCTTCACGGTGACCCGGGTCAGCGAAGCTCTTCCGAACTTTCGGTATCGAGCGGTGGATGCCTCGGGCATCGTTGAGAACGAGATCTGCCCGGTGTTCGTGGCGCACTCGGACGATGTTCCGCGTCCGATCGCCAGCGAAGTCTGCGAATTGCGCTGGGTGGCGCCTGCCGATCTGCTGACGGCAATCGCCGCAACCCCCTGGGCATTTAGCCCGTGGATAACACTGCAACTGCCGGCGCTCGCAGACGCTGGCCTGCTCGGCCCGCGACACTAGGCCACCAGAACGTAGGACTCCTTCTCGGGGCCGCGCTCAAGCTTTGCTCCCTCAACGTCAAGATCGGGAAGCAGGCGATCGAGCCAGCGTGGCAACCACCACGCCCACCGGCCCAAGAGACGAAGTGTGGCTGGCACAAGCAGCAGTCGAACCAGGAAGGCATCGACGAGCACGCCGAAGGCCAGGCCAAAGCCCATCGGTCGAATCATGGTCGACTCGGCGAACGCGAAGCTGCCGAAGACCGCAATCATGATGATGGCGGCGGCAATCACCACGGCTCGCCCGGCACGAACACCCTGCGTGATGGCCGCGCGGGCACCCGTGCCCCGCGCAAATGCCTCACGTATGCCGGTTGCCAGAAATAGCTGGTAATCCATGGCCAAGCCAAACAGCACGCCAATCAAAATGGTGGGCAAAAAGTTCATAATGGGTCCCGGATCGTGCACGCCAAAGATGGTGCCCAACCACCCCCACTGATACACGGCCGTGACGGCGCCCAGGGACGCGAAGACCGACAAGAGAAAGCCGAGGCTGGCCACGACGGGAACCGCGATAGAGCGGAAGACGAGAATCATCAGCAAGATGCTGAGGCCGAGGACAGTGCCGAGATAGAGAGGCAGGGCGTCCGAGAGTTTTTGCGAAATATCGATATTCACCGCGGCCAAACCGGTCACGCCCAGAGTTCCGCCGGTGTCGTTCAGAATAGTCGGCGCCTGAGCCCGAAGTTCCTTCACGACGGCTTCGGTAGACGATGATGCAGGCCCTTCGGTGGGGACAACCGAAAAGGCCAGCGTTTTGCCGTCCGGCGACGGATCGCCCGTGACAGCCGACACCACATTGGGCACGGCCATTAGGCTCTGCACGATAACGGCCTTGGTGCGCAGCAGGTCGTCGCCCGTGAGCACGCGATCAAAAGAAACGGCTGCCGTAATTTGACCATTTTGGCCGGCACCAAAGGCGTCGCTCGTCAGCGCGAAGGCCTGGTACTGGGTTGAGTCGACCGGCTCCGATGATCCGTCCGAAAGTCCGAGCCGCATAGACCCAAAAGGAATAGCGGCCACGGCCAAGACGCCGATGGTGAGCGCGAGGGCAACGAGGGGACGCTTGGCGGCCCATATTTCTTTTTTGGCCCGGGCCACGGCCTTCGGTTTCACCTCGGGCATTTCGCCGTTCAGGATCTGAGCACGAACCGCGCGCTCCTTGCGGTTCAACAGCTTGAGGCCGAAAAGGTGCATCAATGCCGGTGTGAACGTGAGAGCTGAGAGCACCGAGATGGCGATGGCGCCGGCGCCAATCGTTCCCATCAGACCTAAAAACCCGATGCCGGTGAGATTGAGGGCGAGCAGAGCAATGATCACCGTGAGCCCGGCAAAGAGCACGGCACTACCGGATGTTCCGTTTGCCAGCGCGATGGACTCTCTCATTCCCATGCCACTTTTCAGTTGCCGGCGATGACGGTTAAGAATGAACAGGGCATAGTCGATGCCGACCGCCAACCCGAGCATGATGGCGAGCGTGGGCGTCGTTGAATTCATGCTGATGGCCGACGACAGACCGAACGCGGCCAACGCGCTCACGCCGACACCTAAGAGTGCGCTCAATACGGGCAACCCGGCCGCCACAAATGTTCCCAGCATGATGAACAACACAATGGCCGCGATGATGAGGCCAGCAATTTCGCCCGGTCCCACGAGAGTGCCCAGTGACGTTGTCAGTTCTTTCGAAAAGTCGACTCGCACGTTCGGCACATCGAGCGTCGACAGGGCATCCACGACAGCCTGTTTCTGAACCGCCGAAACGTCTGCCAGGGGCGTGCTGAAATAGACCGCCCCCAAGGCTGTCTGCCCATCGGTCGAGACGAGTCGATAGTTTTGCGCGGCCGTGAGCAGTTCTTCGCCCCACGCCAGTCGCTGCGACTGAGCTGGCAGGTCAGTTCTCGCCTGGGTGATCTGGGCCTCAGAGGTCAACAGATCTGATTTCTTGGCGTTCAGGCTCGCGCGGTTTTGGTCGATATTCACCTGAGCCTGCGCGAGTGTCGCTGCCTGTGTCAACACCTGGGCCAAACCGTCGCGCAGCTGCTGTCGCTGCGTCGTCAAGGCGTCTATTTGGGCTTGCGGTGCTCCCGCACCCACTGCCTGCGCAAGGGCCGCATCCAGCTGACCCAGTGACGCCGTGAGTTCGCTTTTCTTACTCGCTAATTGTGCGCGTCCGTTCGTCACGTCGCTCTGACCGAGATCGAGCTGAGTCTCAGCAGCCGTGATCTGCGCTCGGCCCGCATCAATCTGAGCCAGCGCATCGGCGAGCTCCGCCGGTGCCGCGTCGAGTTGTGCTCGAGATGCGTTAAGTTCTGCAACCTTCTGATCTTTGGCAGCTTGCGCCTCAAAGGGATTGAGCACGGCATCGACACCTGAGACATTCGTTGCCGCGGCGAGAGCCTGATTAATGGCTGCCGTTTCGGCCGAAGAGAACGAGGAACCGTCTGTCTTGTGAAAGACCACTTGGGCACTTCCGCGGGATGCTGCGGGAAAAGACTTCGCCAGTTGATCGATGACGGATTGCGCTGGGGTGCCGTCCAACGTGACCGTGCTCGAGAGAGTTCCCCCCAGGCCGAGTGCGGCTCCCAGGGCAACGCCCAAAATGAGCACCCACGAGCCAATGACTAGCCACGCGCGGCGGGCTGAGAAGTTACCGAGCCAATAGAGAAATCGAGCCATGACGCATCCTTTACGCGTTACGGAAGAACCTTGAAAAAGGTGAGCGGTCAACAGAAAACCGACACTTGTAGGATAACAAACATCTGTTGGATAGCCGCCGAGTGTAGACTTTTTCACACCGGTTTAACAGGAAATGGAAAAGCGTGGACCCCCGAATCTTGCGCACGCGAACCAGCATGCAGACCGCCCTGCTTGAGCTGTGTCGAGAACGCGAGTTTGCTCACCTTTCGGTGTCAGACATCGCCGAGGCTGCCGGGATCAACCGCAGCACGTTCTATCAGCACTACCCCGACAAAGAGACGCTGCTCGCCGACGCGCTTGATAGTTTTGCCGAGCAAGCGTCAGCTCACCTTGAATCGGTGAACGAATCAGCTCAGGAAGCAGATTCTCGCGACACCATTTACAAGTTTTTGTCCCATGTTCGCGACAACGTTGGTCTCTATCGCACACTGCTCAGCTCGTCTGGCTCGCCCGTCATCGTTGCGCGGCTTACCGATCGCATGGCGCGCTTGGCCACGCTTGGACTGAGTCAGCCGGAAGCCCAAAAAGCCCTGGCCGTGCCCGTAAACATTGCCGCCGCGAGCATCGCGGGTGCCGTGCTGGGTGTTATTCGCGAGTGGATCAGCATGAAGCCGTTGCCGTCTGCCGAAAAAGCTACCGAGTGGGCGTGGGCCGCCATTGTTTCGCCGATGGGAATCACGCCAAACACGACAGGTGCCTAGCCCTGCCCGACTCGCGTGCCGGTCGTGAACTAGGGCAAGGGTCCGCGCCGAGAGAACATGCCGGCAAACAGCGCGTGCAACAGAGGCAGCGCAGAAACCGACAGCAGCACGATGCCCAGGGTGGCAGAGCGGTCAATCACGATCAAGCCGCCGAGAAAAAGGGCCGCAAAAAGGACCGCCGAAATCACACGGCGTACGGTGCGGTTGAGCGTTCGGGTGTGACGTTCGAGTTCGGGAGCGCGCACAGAGATCTGGCCGAGCTCGGCGCGGGAGATGAGCGCGTCGAGGCGCTTGGGCAGTTTGGCCGCGAGCCGAAGTGACGAGAGGCCGTCGTTGATGAAAGCTCGAACGAAATTTCCACCCTCAGCCCGCACCAGTTTGGCCGAGTAGGGCTCAACGGCGTTCCAAAGGTTGAACTCCGGATTGAGCGAACTGCACATGCCGGAGATGAGCGATAGCGCCCGCACGACGAGCAAGAAATTCTCGGGAAATTGGAAGGGGAGCGCCCGAACAACGTCGGAAAACTCCTTCGCAAACGCACGATATTCCTGGGGGTCAACCTTCTGCAGCTCGGCAAAACCCAGCCCGCCAAACCGGTCGAACAGTTTAATGAAGGCTCGCTCCAGTTCCACCGTGTCCGCGCTTGGCATCAGCACGCCCACCTCGCGCATGCCCTCGATCATTCCCGCGCCATCGCGCGATGCAGCCGCAATCAGCGTGGACCGCAGAGCCTTGGCCAGTCCGGCCGGCACCTGTCCCATCATGCCGAAGTCGATGAACGTGAGTCGCCAGTTCGGCGCAGTCTGACCATCGGCAACCGGCAATGGTTGCACGAACACGTTGCCGGGGTGCGGGTCGGCGTGAAAAAAGCCGTCCATGAGCACCTGATCGAGCATGACGCGAGCGAACTCGTCGGCAACATCATTCGGGTTGATGCCGGCAGCCCGCAACCCATCGATATCGGTGATCTTGATGTCGGTCACGTCTTCCATGGTGAGCACACGGCGGGTCGATCGCTCCCACACCATCTCGGGCACGCGCACCCGCGGGTTGTCGGCAAAGTTGATCCCAAAGCGCTCGGCGTTGGCGCCCTCGTTGAGGTAGTCGATCTCTTCGAGGCAAGTGGTGGCAAACTCCTCCATCAGTCGGGGCATGTCAGCCCGTCTGTTGATGAGACGAATTCGACTGAGCCACCCGGCCACCCGGCGAAGGGCTCGCAGGTCGATGTCGACCACCGTATCGATTCCCGGACGTTGAATCTTGATCACCACATCTTTCAGCCCGGTGAGCTCTTGGTCGGCCCCCGAGAGAATGGCGCGGTGCACTTGGCCGAGCGATGCGGCGGCCAGCGGCACGGGGTCAACCCAACTAAATGCCACCTCGAGCGGAACGCCCAGTTCGCGTTCCGCCAGGGCGCGAATGGCATCGAACCCCACGGCCGGTACTTCGTCCTGAAGACCACTGAGCTCGTTGGTGATGACGGGCGGTAATACGTCGAGGCGGGTGGACATGAACTGACCCAGCTTGATCATGAGGCCGCTGAGATCGATGGCCAGGTCGTGAAACCGCCGCGCAATCAGGGTGAGTCGCCGGGTGCGCGTTCGGGCCGAGATTGAGCGCAGGCCCATGCGCGGTAGCACGAGCTCGAACCACCACGTTGAGACCAACTGTCGTGCGGCAAAGCGAACAATCCGTCGGTAACGTGAGCGCGATCGACGCGCTGTCATGGGCTCGCTTGCGATGCCGGAGTTGGGTTGTGCCACCCCTTAATCTTGCGTCAACATCGCCCGCAGTTTTTTCGCGGCCTCGTCGAGGACGCTCGTGGCCTCAAGAATCTTCTCTTCTTTAGCCTTGCGGGCAACGTCGGCGGCAGCCCGGGCGACCGTAATGCCCGCCATGGCCAGAGCACCACGGGGTCCGGGTTCCCGGTCACTTCCGGTGACCCATGGCGCCGTAACGGTCGATTCGCTCTCGGCCAGCGCACGACCACTCTCGGTGAGGGAATGGGTGCGCCGTCCTTCGGCCTCATGGGAGACAATCAGACCCTCGTCGGCCAGCAACTGCAGAGCTGGATAAATCGACCCGGGGCTGGGCTTCCACGCCCCCCCGCTGCGCGTCTCAATTTCGTGAATGATCTGGTAGCCGTGCATGGGTGACTCGGCCAAGAGGCGAATGATGGCAGCGCGCACATCGCCGCGGCGCATGCGCATGTCGACGTTGCGCTTGAACTGGTGGCGCAGATCGTCGAGGGTCTCCCACGCCGCGGCACCCGGCCACGCACCGTCAGAATTCTTAAACCAGGACTCTTTCATGATGACCTCCGTGCGAATCGATGTACTCGTAACGATATATCGTTACGAGTCATTTCGCCAGCGCGTCAGTTACTCGCCCGGAGCACCGGCGTTCGTCACACTCACGTCGGTGACGTGGAAGTTAGCAAACGACCGCGAGGCCGTCGGCCCCCGCTGACCCTGATAGCGCGACTTGTAATCTGCCGAGCCGTAGGGCTTTTCTGTGGGCGACGAGAGCTGAAAGAAGCACAGCTGGCCAATCTTCATACCCGGCCACAGCTTCACCGGAAGGGTGGCCATGTTTGATAATTCGAGGGTGACATGACCAGAAAACCCGGGGTCGATAAATCCGGCCGTCGAGTGCGTGAGGAGTCCGAGCCGTCCCAGTGAACTCTTGCCCTCAAGACGCGCGGCAATATCGTCGGGCAACGTGACCTGCTCGTAGGTGGCGCCCAACACAAACTCGCCCGGGTGCAGAATAAAGGGCTCGTTGGCCTCCACCCCGATGAGTCGGGTGAGGTCGGGTTGATCCTGCGCCGGATCAATGACCGCATACTTGTGATTGTCAAAAAGTCGAAAGTAGCGATCTATGCGAACGTCAATGCTCGACGGCTGAATCATGCCCGCGTCATAAGGGTCGAGAGCAATTCTGCCGGCATCAATCTGGGCTCGAATGTCGCGATCGGAAAGAAGCACCCGCCCAGTCTAAAGCAGGCCCATCGGAGCCCAGCGTAGGCAGCGCGTCGAAGCCCTTGCTACGCTAAACGGCGAACCACTGCGGGCGTAGTTCAATGGCAGAACTTCAGCTTCCCAAGCTGATAGCGCGGGTTCGATTCCCGTCGCCCGCTCAAGCCGACGACCGTTGAGGTTGTTGGATTGGCGAGGGCGGCGCTGGAATCGTCGATTCCCTGGGCCCACGCCACCGGCGGGGACGCGCGCAGGGGCCAACGACCGTTGAGGTTGTTGGATTGGCGAGGGTCTTTCTCTAACGGAGTGCCGCCATGAACCGCTCGACGTTGGGGTCTACGCGCACGTCAGCGGGCTTCAGCGGACGCGTCAGGTAGAGACCGTCCAGCGACGTGAGGCGACTCAGTGCAACGTAGGTTTGGCCCGCGGCAAATGCTCCCGAGGCGAGATCGATGACCGCTTGGTCGTATGTCTGGCCTTGGGACTTGTGAATGGTCATCGCCCACGCCAAACGAAGCGGAACCTGAGTGAATTCCGCAACGACCTCACGCGTCAGTTCTTTGGTCGCAGCCCGGTAGCTATAGCGAAATCGCTCCCACGTTGAGGGCATGACCTCGTGCACGTTGCCGTCTACCTCGACACTGACGTTGGCGCCAATCTTGCTGACCCGGCCAATGGTGCCATTCACCCAGCGGCCGTCGGGGTCATTGCGCAGAAACATCACCTGCGCGCCGGGCTTAAGGTGAAGTTCCTCGTCGGCGGGAAACCAGCCGGGCGGAAATTCCCCGTTGACATCGGCCACGGCCGACTTTGGTTTTCCGGGAAGTTCGGCCAGGTGCCGGGCATTAATCGTGGTGACCCGATCATTGCGCGTCGCCAGCGTAATGATGCCCTCAGGAGCCTCGCGGGCTCCGACGTCGTTAATCGTTTCGGCCATTTCTTGGGTCACTTCGTTGCGTCGGATGGCCTCAAGGAGTCGCTTAAAGTCATTGTCATGTTGCCGGTGAATCTCGTTGAGTTCAACCGTCGAAACGCCCGCTTCACGCCACACCCGAGCATCAAAGAACCACATCGACGCGTAGTTGTCGGCGAAATATTCGCGTTCAATGCCCTTGGCATCCACCGGAGGCAGCTGATAGGGGTCGCCAAACATCACCACCTGAACGCCGCCGAAAGGCAGGTGGCGCTTGTGGCGCACCTCGCGCAGCGTTCGGTCGATACCGTCGAGCACGTCGGCATTAACCATAGAAACTTCATCGATCACGAGCAGCTCGATGGCCGCCAATATTTTGCGCTTGTGCGGGTTGTGGGTGAGATCTTGATTGCCGATCAAGCCGATAGGCAGGTTGAACAGGGCGTGAATAGTTTGACCCTCAACATTGAGCGCCGCCACTCCGGTCGGTGCACAAATGGCAATCTGCTTTGTCGTGTGAGCCGCTATGTGATTCAGAAGTGTCGACTTGCCCGTGCCGGCTCGACCCGTGATGAAAAGATTTTCGCGAGAGTCTTCAACCAGCTCAAAGATGCGGAGCTGTTCGTCGCTCAACGCTGGTGTGGTCACGCGATTCCTTCTCGTCGGGGCATCATCACCGCAGTTTATCTGGGGCGTCAGACGCCTCATGGCGACCTCGCGGTGCTTAGGATGAATT
>WLNS01000019.1 GCA_009699665.1 Actinomycetota bacterium | reverse complement strand
GATGCCGCCCATCGTCGGAGTCCCTTTTTTGACGTGATGCTCCTGCGGACCGTCATCACGGATGTACTGGCCCCACCCGATAGCCCGGAACAATCGGGCAAAGAGCGGGGTGAAGAATAACGAGAGAAACATCGAAATCGTTCCGGCAACAATGAGTGTCAGCATGGAAAGGCCTCGCCAAGCTTGTCACCCAAAAAGCGCAGCCCTGCTGAGTTGGACGACTTCACCAACACGATGTCATCATCGCGAAGGACAGTCATGAGGTAATCGTATGCCTCGTCGGACGTTTCGAAAAAGCTGCTCTCCCCTGCCCAGGATCCTTCGTTGACGCTTGATACAAAAAGTCGACGTGCCCCTGCCCCCACGACCACGAGTGCATCAAGATTCAAACGCACGACGAGAAGAGCGATTGCGTCGTGTTCGTCGCCTGCAAGCTCACCCAGTTCACTCATTTCCCCCAGCACGGCAATCCGTCGATTCCTCTTATCGCCCAGTCCGGCCAGCGTGCGAAGCGCCGCAGCCATCGAATCGGGAGACGCATTGTAAGCATCATTAATGACGGTGACACCTCCCCCACCCAGCTTCTCCATGCGCCACCGTTCAGCGCGCTGCGTCTTTTCAAGAATGTCAATAATTAGGTCGTCAGAAGCTCCCAAAAGACCACCGACCGTCGCCATGGCTAATGCGTTCATGACATGATGTTCACCAATCACCGGGAAATGAACGTGGTGCTGGGTGCTGTCCGCAAAGGTGAGGTCAAAATCCGTCCCAGCCAAACTTGTTCTCACCGCGGTGGCCCGAACCTCAGCCTCGCGGCCACGCCCGAACCAGACGATGGGTCCCGGTGCGACACCCGCCATGCCAACAACGTTCGGATCATCGCGATTGAGCACGGCAGTTCCCCCGGCCACGATCCCCTGAACGAGCTCTGTCTTTGCCACAATTGTTTTTTCCAGGCCACCAAATTCTCCCGCGTGCGCGAGACCTACCATGAGGACGACCCCGATGTCGAGGGAGGCGATGTCAGTGAGCCGCGCAATGTGACCAACGCCGCTCGCGCCCAATTCGAGAACCAAGAAGCGCGTATCTTCGTTGATGCGCAGCATGGTCAGCGGCGCTCCCACTTCGTTGTTAAATGAAGCCTTGGGGTAAACCGTCGGTCCCAAGCGTTCGCACAGTGAACCCACGAGATTTTTAGTCGTGGTCTTTCCATTCGAACCGGTGATGCCGATGACCCTGAGGCTACCCCGGGACCTCACTTGAGCGACGACCTCGCGCGCGAGGTCGGCCAACGCGACAACGGCGTCGGTCACAATGATCTGCGGCACCTCAATGTTCGACTCTCTTTCGGCAATTACGGCGACAGCGCCTCTGTGATATGCGTCGTCGATAAAGTTCCAACCATCGGTGACCTCGCCCGGCTTTGCGACAAAAACATCACCGGTGCTAATCTCGCGAGAGTCGGTGTCAACGAGCTTCGACACCTCGACATCGGAAACATCGACACCGGAGGGGTGGTACATGCGTCCCGAGACAATCTGGGCAATGGTGGCGAGGGATAACGAAATCATGAGACCACCTCACGAGGAGGCCATCCTGCGTCCATTAGTGCGTGCCGCACGTCCGCGCGAGCATCGTAGGGGTGCTTGACACCAGCAACTTCGTGATACGTTTCGTGTCCCGGCCCTGCATAGAGAATCGTGTCGCCCTCGTGTGCGAGCGAGATGGCCATGCGCACGGCGGCACGCGGATCAGCAATATTGTGCAAGCTCGCCGCGCTGCCGGCCGCAGCGGCACCCTCCATGAGGGCGCTCCGAATCGAATCCGGGTTCTCGGTTCGCGGATGAAAATCCGTGACAATCACCACGTCGGCCCCAGTGGCTGCAACCCGACCCATGTCGGCTCGCTTCGACGCATCCCGATCGCCGTCGGCTCCGAACACCATGACGAGCTGACCGGCGGTAACGCGCCGCAGAGCGGCAAGAGTGCGAGCGAATGCCTCGGGAGTGTGCCCGTAATCAACATAGAACGTCGGCCCGTGTTCACCAGAGACGATTTCGGTGCGTCCGGGAACATAAACGTCAATTCGGGGAGGATCACCAAGCGCCGCTTGGATGTCGTCGACAGACGTTCCTACAACACTTAACATGGCCACGGCAACGGCCACATTTGTCGCGGAGAAGTCGCCAACAATGGGCACAGTTCCCACCAGGCGCTCTGCGGAAGGGCCAAGAATCTCGAAAGAGGTTGATCCCTGTGTGATCCCCGTTACCGAAACTCGCCAATCGGCCGAAACGGCCGATCCGAGAAATTCGGAGCCGACAGTCGTGACGGGAATACTGGCCTCGGCGGCAAGGCGTCTTCCCCAAAGATCGTCAACGCACACAACGCCGTGAGTTGCCCGTTCTGGCGCAAATAGCAGCGCCTTTGCGGCAAAGTATCGATCCATGTCTGCATAATCGTCAAGATGATCTTGGCTCAAGTTTGTGAATGACACCACGTCGAAGACAAGCCCCGCTATTCGCTCTCTCGTGACCGCATGGGCGGAGACCTCGATGACGGCGTCGCCAACAGACGCTTCGCGGAGCACACCCAAAAACCCATGAAGTTCGTCTGCCTCCGGGGTCGTGAGTCCGGAGGCCATAGCCCGCCCCGCCACCACACGTTCCGATGTCGAGCTCATTCCGGTTCGCTTGCCGAGGTGCCCGAGGAGCGCCATCAAGATGTACACAACCGAAGTCTTGCCATTGGTCCCCGTCACACCATACGTGCGAACCTCGCTTGGAGCACTGCCGTAGATGAGAGACGCGGCCCGCCCCAAATCAACGCGCAAACGTTCAGACTGCGCCAGCGGAACAGCAATCTTGTTTCTAAGCCGATGCGCAGTTGCCTCGTCGGTTACGACCGCCACGGCGCCTCGGGCCAAGGCGTCGTCAACGAATTCTGCACCGTGAAAATTTTCTCCCGGGAGTGCCATAAATACATCGCCCGGGCGAACCCGGTGAGACGACGACGTGATACCCGAAATCTGAGCGTCCGAATCGGTCACCACGGTCCAGCCCAGCGATGAAGAGAGTTCCACAAAGGCAATCACCGCCGACGCCTCGGGCCGAAGTGTCAGCCCATCCGTAGCCATGACTGTCCCTTCACAAAAGCCTTTGCAAGCCTAGTAGTAGAGAGGGAATACAGGTGCCTCGCCCGAAGACGGCTGAACCTGTTTGGTCTTGATGATCTGCTTGATGACCTGATTCATCAGAGGAGCGAGCGGCGCGTTACTGTTTCCGTCGGGAGCGTCCAGCGACATCACGATGGCATATTCGGGGTGGTCCGAGGGGAAGACCGTCGCCAGCGAAACGATGAACTTGTCAGAGTAGGCTCCGTTGCCGTCTGACTGCTCCGCCGTCCCCGTCTTAGCAGCGATGCGATAACCCGGAATAGACAACGCAGCGTCTCCTAACCAACCCTGGGTGACAATATTTTCCATCATGTCGAGCGTGGTTCGCGCCGCCTGAGGGGAGACGACCTTTATCGCCTCCTGCTTGATGGGAAGTGTCACGGTTCCATCACTCGCCGTACAATTTTCAACCAGTGACAGTGGTTCTCTGACCCCGCCGTTTCCGAGGGTCGCGTAAGCACTCGCCATCTGAATCGCGGTCAGGGTCAGCCCCTGGCCAAAAAGCATGGTGTAGTACGACTGGTTGTCCCACGCATCCCACGAGCGCAGCAAACCCGTCGATTCACCCGGAAACCCAACAGCAGATTCCTGCCCGAGACCAAACTTTTCGAGGTAGTCATAGCGAACTTCGGGTTTTAGGCGCTCCCCCAGCTGGGCAATTCCCGTGTTAGATGACCACATCAACACGCCTTCGAGAGTGAGGTTGCTGGGGTGCGGCCCCCAATCGTGAAATTTCGCACCGTTGGGGAATTGAATGAAATAAGGCGAGTTGACCTGTGTACTGGAATCTGCCAGCCCCGCGTCAACAAGCGACGCCGCCGTGAGAGTCTTCATGGTAGATCCTGGCTCGTACGGCGAAGTAAAGACGCGCGATCCCCTATTGGCCGGATCCGCACCATCAATATTGTTCGGATCCAGCGTCGGATAATCAACAACGGTAATCAGGTGGCCGGTCTTGACCTCAACAACGACGGCCATCCCCCAGCGAGCGTTCGTGGCGACCGCTGCGGAAGAAAGTGCTTGTTGAGTGAACCATTGAAGATCGGAATCGATGGTGAGTTTTAGGGTGCCCCCGTTCTTGGCTCCTTGGGAGACAACGGTGCTTCCCGGAATGCGCACGCCATCTGCGCCTCGTGCGTAGGACTGGCTTCCGTCAACAGCACCCACGCACTCGTTGGCGCCGAGTTCGAGTCCAGCGAGGGGGGTTCCATCTGAGCCGACATAACCCAGCACGTTTCCGGCAACCGCACCGTTGGGATAGGCACGAGCCGGATTCTGTTCGAAATAAATCCAAGGAATATCAAGAGCACTTATGGCTTTAAAGGCGTCAACATCAACACCGCGCGCGACATAGGCAAAATCGGCATTCGAATCCCGGGCGAGGGCATCGTTGATGATGCGAATAATGTCATCGGGTTTCTGATTGGTAATGGTGGCGATCTCTTGCGCGGCCTGTTGAGGTGTAATCGTCACCACGCCGGTGCCGGTCGTACGCGTAAATTCTTGAGTATTACGAGGAGAAACAGTGACATCGTACGTCATGCGTTCTGTGGCCAAGGGCTTGCCTGCGCTGTCGACAATGTCACCGCGAATACCAAAGACTGTCTCCGGTATCGACATTTTCCCCTGGGACGCCTCATTGTATGCCGCTGCTCGAACCACCTGTATATCGATGAGGCGCAGAACAAACACACCGGTAATAATGACAACGAGTAGCAACGAAAACGCTACCCGGCGCCTAGTTTTGCCATTTTTCACGGGAACCTCAGTGCTAGTGAGTTGACGGACTGGGGATGCCTTGATGTGAAGGTACCTCGAGGGAATCAGCAGCCGACGCCGACGCGCTGCCAGCGACAAGATTTTCGGTCAGCACCGATGCTCCCGCTGTCGGAGCGATCTTGGCCTTGGCGTTAGCCTTTGCCGCAGCAGCCGTGGCCGCCGCCTGACGCTCCGAGCGGATTGGCGTGAGCATTTCGTTAGGAACCATGTCGCCATGGGAGTAGAGCGTTCCGTTTGTCTGTGCCGCCGCGGCTGATCCTGTGACAAAGGAGTCCGAAAGCCTGAGATAGACAGGGTTAGATTTGCCCACCATGCCAAGAGATTCAGCACTCTCGGAGACATTTTGGGGCGAGTTCATGCGGTCAATGTCCTGAGTCGACGACTCGTAAGTGCGAGTCAAATCTTTCATCTGATGTTGCAGTCCAGAAATTTGGTAGGCACCGCTCTGTAACGAAATGCTCAAAAGAATTTGAGCAACGATGATGCCGAAAATGGTGAGAACTGTGACAGTCGCAAAGAACGCCTTAGGTCGCCGCCGACGGCGTGACGCCGCGGAAACGATCTGGAGGTGGTGTGACGCCTTTTCCGCTTCGGGAACGGGAAACGTGAGGCGATCTACCAGGGGGCGTGCCATGCTCATGCTGCCTCCCGCACACGCTCTGCAGCGCGAAGCCGCACGGGAATGGAACGCGGGTTGAGCTGACGCTCGGGTTCGTCGGCGCGCTCCGCCCCCCGCGTCAGCAATCGCAGCTCGGGCAAGTGATGCTCAGGTACGACAGGAATCCCTGCCGGCAAGTCGCTGACAGAACGTCGAGAAAATTCTCTCTGACGATTTTGTCTTCGAGCGATTGGTACGACATGACGACGATGCGGCCGTTGAGCGCGAGAAGTTCGATGGCTTCGGGGATGGCTCGTTCGAGCACTGCGAGCTCGGAATTGACCTCGATTCTCAGTGCCTGAAATACACGCTTCGCCGGGTGCCCAGAATTCATGAGGGCTGCGGGCGTTGCTGCCTGCAGAATCGTAACGAGGTGACCGGATCGTTCGATGGGACGAACAACGCGTTCGGCGATAATGGCCCGCGCATAGCGAGCAGACAGCTTTTCTTCACCATAGGTTTCGAAAATACGACGCAAGTGAGCTTCGTCGTAACCGGCCAAGATAGCCGCCGCCGTGAGCGAATCCTGCGCGTTCATGCGCATATCGAGAGGCGCATCGTGAGCGTACGAAAACCCACGGTCAACCGAATCGAGGTGCAGCGATGAGACCCCCAAGTCAAAGAGAATGCCAAGTGGCCGAGACCAACCCGTCTCGCGCCATACCGGCTGTATCTCGTCATAGACGGCATGCACCAATCGAATTCGTGACTCAAATTCGACGAGGCGCTTCGCGGCAATCGCGAGCGCTTGTTGGTCGCGATCGAGGCCAATGAGATGAACGTCAGGAAATCTGCGAAGAATCGATTCCGCGTGCCCGCCCATGCCCACGGTCGCATCAATAACGACGGCAGCGCGTGTGTCGAGCGCGGGCGCAAACAAACTCAGGGTGCGCTCTTTCAGCACGGGAATATGAATGTCGCGAAAGTTCATGGGCAGCCCCTGTTCTTTCCACTGGGGCTGATTCCCATCCATGTCGACCTGCTACCGGGGAAGGTGTCTCAGGGAGCAATGGCTGGGAGTCAGCCGCTGTGGCTAGAACAGTCCGGGGATCACCTCCTCCGAGGTGTTCGCAAAGACCGACTCGTTCTCGGCGAGGTAGGTGGTCCAGGTCGGGGCATCCCAAATCTCAATCCGGTTACCCGCACCAATAACAGTGAGGTCGCGTCGCAGGCCCGCGTAATCCCTGAGGTTCTGTGGAATGGTGATGCGGTTTTGCGTGTCCGGGGTTTCGTCGCTCGCGCCCGATAAGAAGACTCTAAGAAAGTCACGAGCCGCTTTGCTCGTCACCGGAGCCTGGCGGATGCGCTCGTTGAGTTGCGCAAACTCGGCCTCACTGAAGACGTACAGGCAGTTCTCTTGTCCTCGCGTCAGAACGAGTCCGGCTGCAAGGTCGGCACGAAATTTTGCCGGCAGAATGACGCGCCCCTTGTCATCAAGTTTGGGCGCATGGGTTCCCAGGAACATAGCGCACACCTCCTTGATCACACGGCCTGTCGAGGACGTTCTCCACTTTACTCCACTTTACGCCACAAATTTACATTTTTTGTATATTTTTCTTACTTTTGCCGTGTTTTAGCTTGTGATTCCGGTGTTTATTAAGTGGAGTAAAATGGAACATAAAAGACAGATTCCGCGAGTTCATGGTTCTCACGTGGGCAGAGCGATCGATTCAGATCACACATGGGTCAAGAAAAAACCCGGCGTTACGCCGGGTTGCTAGCAGGTCTCAAGAGACCTAAAGGCGGTCTTCCTGGTTTCCGTCCCAACGCTGTTCCATGCGCTGCATGAAGCTAGATCGCTGTCGCGGCTTGGTCTTGCCCTGTGGTGCCTTAGCAGGAGATTCGCTTATCGACCCGGGTTTAGCAGCGAGAAGCACGCCCAGAAACATGACGACGAATCCCACGACACCGACGAGGATGAGCTGACTCGTGACCCCGGCAATCAAGGTTCCTAGGCCAACGACAGCAACAATGATCCCCAAGACAATAGAACGATACGTCGGTCGCCCCTGAGGTTTAGCGGAATGCACATCGGCGCCGGCGCCATAAAGATTGCGCTCCATTTCATCGAGCAAGCGCTGCTCGTGCTCAGACAACGGCATGGCAGACCTCCTCGATGTAAAAAACTAAGTCTACGCAAGAAGTGTAACCCCTCCCGCCGTCGGTAGGGTAGAAAAGTGCTGAATGCTGAGCAATGGGTCGCCTCTACGAATGAACGCATCGCGGCGTTCACACGAGCTTCCGAGACAGAACTCGCCCACATGGGTGAGGAAGCAGAGATTTTTATCGAACAAACCAGAACGTTTCTCGCGGGAGGTAAGCGCTTCCGCGCCATGTGCACACTCCTCGGATACTCAACAAGTGCTCCGCGGATTGACGCGAGTGCGATTGACGTGGCGGTTGGCCTTGAGTTTTTTCATGCGGCGGCCCTCGTGCACGACGACATCATGGACCGATCTGACACCCGCCGGGGAAAGCCATCAGCCCATCGGGCCTTTGACGCCCTGCACGTCGAGCGAGGATACGCGGGAGACCCGGAACGATTCGGCATATCCTCCGCTCTC
The DNA here is from genome assembly GCA_009699665.1 of Actinomycetota bacterium. Classification (GTDB taxonomy): domain Bacteria; phylum Actinomycetota; class Actinomycetes; order Actinomycetales; family Microbacteriaceae; genus UBA963. Next base: position 7,137 of record WLNS01000019.1, on the reverse strand, counting down.
CTTTTCGGTGATCTGCTCCTTGCCTTCAGTGATGAGCTCGTGACTACGGGCATCAGACAACACCGAGAATCGGGGCCCCGCGCTCGTCGTGAGTTCAACACGATGCGGCGCGATGTCACGGTTGGACAATACCTCGACATTCTTGAAGAGGTATCTTGGCCCGTTGTTGACAAAGCCTCGGCTCTCGATCGCGCGGTTCGCGTCGTCACGTATAAATCGGCAAAGTACTCGATTGAAGCACCGCTTCGCATTGGTGCTGCGCTCGGGGGTGCCGATGACGAACTCCTCGATGCGCTGTCGCTCTTCGGCCTGCCCCTGGGTATTGCCTTTCAACTCCGTGATGACCTTCTGGGTGTCTTTGGCAACGAAGAGCAAACCGGCAAGCCTGTAGGTGATGACCTGCGCGAGGGAAAGAGAACCGCGCTGATTGCCATTGCCGAATCACGGCTCGGTGCCGGCCATTCTCTCGCCGGCCTCGGCGATGACAACCTTTCTGTCGAGCGCGTGCGCGAGATTCAGGATCTGTTGCGCGATATCGGAGCAGAGTCTGAGGTCGAGAAGATGATCGCCCAGGAACTTTCTCGCGCGCACGAAGCGCTTGACACCGTTCCCGTGCCCGACGACGTGCGAAAAGCATTGGCCCAATTAGCGCGGATGGTGACCGAACGATCTGCCTAACGACTGAGGCTGTTGTTTGCTAGCCCAGGGCCTGGGCAATTCTTCGCACCTCTGTCTTGCGTCCCGAGCGAAGGGCTTCGATGGGTGCACACCCCAGGCTGTCATCTTCGCCGAGCAACCAGGCCACTGCTTCCTCGTCGCTAAACACAGCGTCAAACAAAAGGTGCAGCGTTCCGCGTAATTCGGCGACCGGTTCACCATCGCGCACAAACAACGCGGGAACCATAAGTATCCCGTCACGCCGCACCGCAATGAGCTGACGATCCTCAATGAGACGGCGCACGCGACTCTGCGGCAGCCCAAGTTGTTCAACGAGGTCCGGCACTGTCAGCCAATTTTGTGCTTCCGAGGTCACGAAACTACTTTGCCATGTTCCGGCCCCTGTCACCACGTTCCGGATTTGACACGCCGACGGCGCAACGTGCCAAAAATACATACCCGGTGAGTCTAAAGTCTTGATAAATGCATACCGCGTGAACTTAAAGTCTCAGTATCAACCTGACACTTGCCCGGCCGGAAGGAGTCTCGCTTGCCACAGCACCGATCTACCCATCGCCGCCGTGACGCCATCTTGGCGATTCCTCTGGCCGTAGCGACAGTGACCAGCCTGATTTTCGGAATCAGCGCCGAGCACGTTGACGCCGACGCTCCCACACCTTCTGACCGCGGCGATCAAAACGCCGCGAAACAAAACAACAAGCGGTCGGTTTTTAGTTCATCAGTCGAGCGTTCCTTGGAGGCCAACGGCTCATACCTTGTGCGCGAGGGAGATACGGTTGCGTCGATTGCCGCGTCGTTCTCAGTCTCATCCGTTGAACTCCTGGCAGCCAACGGATTGAGCTGGCGCACGCTCATCTTTGCTGGACAACGCCTCTACGTGCCCACGTCAACGTCTGGGACTGCAGAGCACGATCGCATCGACACCCTTGTGCGCTATCGGGTTCAAACGGGCGACAGTTTGGAATCCATTGCGCGCGCGCACGCCGTCCAGCCCCGAGCCCTGATGTCAGCAAATGGCCTGGGCAAAGCAAGTCGACTCATTGTGGGTCAGCGACTCATTGTGCCGAACCAACAGGTAATGAGCGAGCTTGTTGCTCTCAGCTAGTGCCACGGTGTTTCAGACACGCTTTTGCGTGGCCGGTTCGTAGGATTTGAGGCGTGGCCCAGTCAGATCCGGATGCGATGATTGGCCGTCTCATAGACGGTCGTTATCAAGTAGATTCGCGAATTGCGCGCGGTGGTATGGCCACCGTATATCTCGCCACTGACCTGCGCCTCGAGCGGCAGGTCGCCGTAAAGATCATGCATGGTCACCTCGCTGACGACAGCGCCTTTCGAAACCGCTTTATCCAGGAAGCACGCTCTGCAGCCCGGCTTGCGCATCCGAATGTGGTGAGCGTTTTCGACCAGGGCGAGGACTCCGAAATGGCCTACCTGGTCATGGAATACCTGCCCGGAATTACTCTGCGTGACCTGATGAAAGACTTCGGCAAACTCACCGCTGAGCAGACCGTTGACGTTCTTGATGCTGTGTTGCGCGGACTCGCCGCTGCGCACGAAGCCGGCATCGTTCACCGCGACGTCAAGCCCGAGAACGTGCTTCTCTCGGATGACGGTCGCATTAAGATTGGCGATTTTGGTCTCGCCCGTGCGACGACAGCAAACACTGCTTCTGGACAAGCCCTCCTGGGCACCATCGCCTACCTCTCCCCCGAACTTCTCACCCGCGGTGTCGCCGACGAACGCAGTGACATATACGCGGCCGGCATCATGCTTTTTGAGATGCTCACGGGTGAACAGCCTTTTCGTGGTGAGCAGCCCATGCAGGTCGCTTATCAGCACGCCAACGATCAGGTGCCCCTGCCGTCGACACTCAATGACCAGGTACCCGAGTCCCTCGACCTCCTCGTGCGTTGGAGTACGGAACGACAACCAGAAAATCGTCCGGCCGACGCAACGCAAATGCTCAAGCGACTGCAGTCCATCGAGAAAGAGATTCGCGGCGAAAACGCTAACGTCTCAACGCAGCAAACCATGGTCATGCCCGCTACGTCACGGCCGGCTGCTGCCGAGGAAACTCGTGTCATTCCGCGAAAGAACCTGACCGGCGAATCCCCCGTTGCCTCACTAGCGCTGCTGAGCAAGCGTCGCAAACGCCGCGGCATCATCGTGCTCGTCGGGATAATTGTCATTGCCGCCCTCGCGGGTGGGCTGGGCTGGTATTTCGGTGCGGGCCCCGGGGCTTTGGCGAGCGTGCCCCGAACCGCGGGGATGTCGCCCGAACAGGCAACATCTCTTCTGACGGCACAGGGATTCACGACAAAGTCAACTGACGTATATTCCGTCGATATTCCTCTGGGAATGGTTGTTGATACAAAGCCGGCCGGAGGCTCGCAGGCACAACGCGGCTCGGTCATTACCGTTCAGGTATCTCTGGGCCCGAAAATAATCCCGGTTCCCGCCTTTGCGGGGCTGTCGCAAGCTGACGCCACCGCTCTCGTCAAGAAAACCGGATTTCTCCTCGGCTCGGTGATTCAGAAGTTTTCTGCCGACGTTGCCAAGGGCACTGTCATTCAGGCGGTAGACAAAGGCGGAGCCGCGCTTCCAGCCACGTTCCCCGAGGGGGGCACCGTGACGCTCGTTGTCTCTGCCGGTCCCCTGCCTGACGTCACAAACCTCCCACAGGCCGCAGCCTTTACTGCCCTCCAAGGCGTCGGCTTGAAACCAGTGGCATCCACAGAAGAATTTAGCGACACCGTCGACAAAGGCAGTGCCATCCGTATCGCTGTGCCCGACGGCGGTCTCTCACCCGGGGATAGCGCCAACGTGATTATTTCGAAAGGACCCGACCTCGTCGAGGTGCCCAACCTCGTGACACTCACCATCGCGGATGCTCTTGCGAAACTGACGGAACTTGGTTTTGACGCCTCAACGAACACTCCAGCGGAGTACCGCGATCAGCTCTTGGTCAAGTCGCAGTCAGCCATCGGGCTGCAGCGGCGCGGCTCTACGGTTGCCGTGTACAACCCCTAAATGCCGCTGACGCTAACGTCGGCTGAGCTCCTCGGCCACCAGAAAAGCGAGTTCAAGTGATTGCATGTGATTGAGGCGAGGGTCACAGAGTGACTCATACCGAGTCGCCAGGGTCTTTTCGTCAATCTGCTCAGATCCGCCCAGGCACTCGGTCACATCGTCACCCGTGAGCTCCACATGAATACCACCCGGAAACGTCCCGGCCGCGCGATGGGCCTCGAAGAACCCCTTCACCTCGTCAACGACATCATCAAATCGTCGCGTCTTGAACCCATTCGGTGTCGTCATGCCGTTTCCGTGCATGGGATCCGTGATCCACAACGGTCGGGCATCCGTTGTCTTTATGGCATCGAGCAGGGGCGGCAGTGCATCACGAATTTTGCCGGCGCCCATGCGCGTGATGAATGTAAGTCGTCCCGGTTCGCGATCGGGATCGAGCTTCTCAACGAGTGCCCGTAGATCATCGGCCGATGTGCCGGGCCCAAGTTTGACACCAATGGGATTGCGAACACGGGAGAGAAAATCAACGTGAGCGCCGTCCAAATCCCTCGTTCGCTCACCAATCCAGACGAAGTGGGCCGAGGTGTTGTAGGGCAAACCCGTGCGGGAGTCGATGCGTGTCATGGGACGTTCGTAGTCCATGAGCAGTGCCTCGTGGCTCACAAAGAATTCCGTTCGCTTAAGTGCTTCAAAATCTGCACCGCACGCCGACATGAAATTTATGGCGCGATCAATCTCTCGCGCCAGTTGTTCGTAGCGAACATTCGCCGGGTTCTTGGCAAATCCCTTGTTCCAGCTGTGCACCTGGCGAAGGTCAGCGAATCCCCCTTGGGTGAAGGCGCGAATCAGATTCAATGTCGCTGCCGCCGTGTGGTAGCCCTCAATCATCCGCTCGGGATTCGCGCGCCTGGACTCGGGCGTGAAATCGTAGCCGTTGACGATGTCGCCGCGGTATGCCGGCAGCGTGACACCGTCGCGTGTCTCGGTGTCACTCGATCGCGGCTTGGCAAACTGACCAGCCATGCGGCCCATCTTGATGACAGGCATCTCTGCTGCATACGTCAGAACGACGGCCATCTGCAATACCGTCTTGACGCGGTTCCGAATCTGGTCGGCGGTAGCGCCGGCGAAGGTTTCTGCGCAATCACCGCCCTGCAAAAGGAATGCGTTTCCCGCGGCGGCGGCGGCTAATCTCTCGCGGAGTGTGTCAACCTCACCGGCAAAGACCAGCGGGGGAAGCGCGGCCAATTTTTTGCTGGCCTCAGAAACTTCTTGCGGGTCATCCCATTGCGGTTGCTGTTTAATGGCGAGCTCACGCCACGCTTCTAGGCCGGCGAGCGTGACAGGGTCTGCCGCTATCGCGGCCTCAGAATTACTCATTTGCGTTAAGCCTACCTATGAACGCGCAGGCACTTTTTGGCGCACACTGGACGCGTAAACATCGACATATTCCAGCCCACCCAGGCGCGCAATCTCGTAGGTGATTTCGTCTGTGACCGAGCGCAAAATGAACCTGTCGCCTTCGAGTCCGGCGAAGCGCGTGAAATCTAAGGGCTTACCGTAAATCACGCCGACCCGATGAACCCGCGGACGATTCGACCCCACCGGCATGACCTTGTCCGTGTCGATCACGGCGACGGGAATGACCGACGCGCCGGATTCAAGCACCATGCGCGCAACGCCGGTGCGGCCCCGGTAAAGACTCCCGTCGGGACTTCGCGTGCCCTCAGGATAGATACCGAGAACCTTGCCCTCGTTGAGAACTTCGAGCCCTGTGTTCAGTGAGGCCTCCGAGGCTTTCCCGCCCGAACGGTCCATGGGCAGCATGCCCAAGCCCGTGAAGAAAAATCGACTCAGCATGCCCTTGAGGCCACGCCCACGAAAATAGTCGCTCTTGGCCAGAAAAACCATGCGGCGCGGCATGAGAAGCGGTACAAAAATGGAGTCAACGAACGAAATGTGATTGCTGGCAATAATGACGGGTCCAGATTTGGGAATGTTCCCCACGCCTAAAGACCACGGCCGAAAGACTGCTCGCACAATCGGTCCGATAATGATGTTCTTGAGTAACCAATAAAACATCAGCGCAACCTTCCTGCGGTCATGGAGTCTTAGCCTAACGCCCGCGGGTTAATCGTCCCGATATGCGTGTCGACGTGCTAAATCAGCAGCCCCGATAGCTCCCGCATCGTTTGTCATTTCAGCAATCCTAAATTCAGGTTCAGGTGTGAAACCTTGAGCTGAGACATGCTCGTGAAAGGATTCCCGAATGGGCCCCAACAGATATTCACCGGCGACCGAAACACCGCCGCCAATCACAAAGACCTGAGGGTCTAAGACGGCGTCAAGACTTGCACACGCTCGCCCCAGCCATCGACCCAGGGTGGCGAGGGCCTCGCGTGCTCCGGCGTCCCCATCGGCAAGAAGGTTTCGCATATCGGCCGAGTTGATGCTGCCGTCCGACTGACGCACGGCGGCGAGGGCAGCGCCGATGACCGGGTCATGAGATACCTCGGCGGCGTAGCGAAGCAGAGAACGGCCCGACCCATACTGCTCAATGCACCCCCGCGCTCCGCAACCACACAATATGCCGTCAGGCACAACGCGCAGGTGGCCCAGTTCAGCCCCTACGCCGAATCCTCCGCGAAACAGTCGATTGTCAATAATGATGGCGCCGCCAACCCCGGTGCCGATGGTGAGCATTGTCATGTGCGTATATGGCCGTCCGGCACCGAACCGGTACTCGGCCCATCCGGCGGCATTCGCATCATTCTCAATAACCGTGGGAAGACCGATGCGAGCCTCGATCCGCTCGCGAAGTGGCTCATTGCGCCAGGCAAGATTTGGGGAATAGTAAACGACCGACTGAGACGCGTCGATGAAACCAGCCGCGGCAACGCCGACAGCCAACACGGCATTGCCCTCGGCGAGTTCTTCCACGACAGCCACAACGGAATCTTCAATGGCGGAAACGTCTGTTGCCGGCGTCGGGCGGGTCGTCTGAGCGTGGATGGTTCCCTCAGGGTCAACCAGCGCGGCCGCAATCTTCGTGCCACCGATATCTACGCCAATCGTGAGCAAGACGTCCTCCGGGGCTCCGTCAGGTGGTGAGCGACAAGAAAAAAGAAAAACACACCACCACATCCAGTGCGTTCTTCACTAACTTAGAGTGTAATCAGCAACCACAGGAGGATGCACATGATTGAGTTCTCTGCTCCCGCAGTCGTTCCCCACGACCCACGAGCCAATGCGACCGAGTTACTTCTTGATCGTGTTCGGGCAACTCCCGAGATTCCCCTTTTTGCTTTGCCCAATTCTTCGGGTGGGTGGGATGACATCACAGCCCGACAGTTTTACGACGAGGTCGTAGCGCTGGCAAAGGGCTTTGTTGCCGCCGGAATCAAGGTGGGTGATCGTGTCGGACTG
>WLNS01000018.1 GCA_009699665.1 Actinomycetota bacterium | reverse complement strand
CGAGCTCCATCATCGCGGCATTGAACTCGGGTGACTGAGCCGGCGGTGGCATGAGTGCGAGCATGTCGGCGTGGTCGCGTTTCGCCAAGGGTGACCCCTGATCGGAGTGGCCGTGATGCCACCGGGCAATGACGCGACGCACGTTTGTGTCGACCACGGGCTCGTGCGCGCGATAGGCAAAGACCGCCACGGCTCTGGCAGTGTAGGGACCGATGCCCGGCAACTTCTCGAGCTGGGTGACGTCGCTGGGAACCCGACCGTCGAACTGCTGAATAATTGTTGTCGCGCAGTTGTGCAACCAGAGCGCGCGCCGCGGATAACCGAGGTTAGCCCACGCGCGCACAGCGTCGCCGGGTGCCGCCGCAGCAAGGTCGGCCGGTGTCGGCCAACGCTCCATCCAGCTTCGATAGGGCTCGATGACGCGTGCGGCGGGAGTCTGTTGCAGCATAAATTCGCTGACCAGCACACCCCAAGCGGAGACGTCGGTACCGCGCCAGGGGAGGTCTCGGCCCTCCTTGTCGAACCACGCGCTCACCAGTTCCGCGGTGTTATCCGTTCCCACGGTGCGAGCCTAAGCCACCGCACTTGCAATAATCGAAGGCGTGCCCGTTACCTCGTTCGCCGATCCCGGCATCTTGTTGATTGACAAGTCGTCGGGCATGACGAGCCATGATGTCGTTGCACGTCTGCGCCGGCATCTGGGCACGCGACGCATCGGCCATGCCGGCACTCTCGATCCCATGGCGACCGGCTTGCTCGTGCTGGGTGTTAATGCAGCGACCCGTTTGCTCACTTTTCTCGTCGGTCTCGACAAGACCTATGAAGCGACGATTCGGCTGGGTGCATCAAGCACGACAGACGACTCAGATGGCGAGCTGCTGGGGTACGCCCCCGCGGATCAACTCGCGCGTATTACCGATGATCAGATCACGGCGGGATGTCGTGGCCTGACCGGCGAGATTATGCAGGTGCCCAGCTCAGTGAGTGCAATCCGCATTGACGGTAAGCGCGCCCATGCGCGCGTTCGCGACGGCGAGGTCGTCCAGATTCCTCCCCGCCCGGTGACGGTGGCTCGCTTTGACGTGCGTGATTCGCGCCGCGAAAGCTCGTGGATTGACGTCGACGCCGTTATTGACTGTTCGTCGGGAACCTACGTGCGAGCACTCGCGCGAGATCTCGGCTTTCGCCTCGGCGTCGGGGCTCATCTGACGGCACTTCGTCGCACGCGCGTTGGGCCGCTTAACATCACCGAGGCCGTCAGACTCGACGATCTGGAAACCGACACGGCTTTGCTTGCCGGTGCACGTCTGGTGAGTCCCGCGGCTATTGCCGAACGTATCTTTCCGGCTTGGCACCTCACCCCCGAGCAGGAGGACAACCTTAAGCACGGGCGGGTCAAGCGCCTCGAGTCTCCCGGTCACGGTCGTTTCGCGGCGTTAAACGGCGAAGGTAGGCTGGTAGGACTGGTCGATTGTTCGCACGAGCATGTCGCCATTCTTTTCAATATGTCTCAGGAGTCTTCGTGATTGAGTGGTTCCTGTGGGTGCAGCTCGCCGTTGCCGTTGCGGGGGGCACTCTCGCCATCATCCTCGGTCTCGTTGGCTGGCGCCCCAACGACCTCACCATGGGTTTCGCCGGAGTGGTGGAACTATTGTTAATAGTTCAACTTGCCGTGACCATCTCGGCGCCGTTGACCGGCAACCGTCCTTCGGGCAGCCTGGTCGAGTTCTACCTCTACCTGGTGACCGCCCTCCTCATTCCGCTCGGGGCCGCCTTCTGGGCTTTCGCAGATCGTACGCGCTGGAGCACCGTGGTTATGGGTTCGGCCATGCTGGCGATCGCGGTCATGCTCTATCGCATGAGCCAGATCTGGTTTTTACAGGGGTCGGGTTCGTGAAGAAGGGTCCGTGGATTATTTTGATCATCTTCTACGTGATTCTCACGGTGGCAGCACTGGGGCGCTCAGGGTTTCAGCTCGCCACGAAGTTCTCAGATGCACCCGTGGCCTACCTGCTCTCTGCGCTGTCTGCCGTGATTTATGCGGTGGCTACCGTTTCGCTGATCCGGTCGGGGCGAGCGTGGGACACCGTGGGATGGGCCACGCTGTCGATTGAGTTTGCCGGAGTAATTGTGATCGGCTCGCTGAGCGTTCTGGATCCGACTCTGTTTCCGCACGATACGGTGTGGTCGTTCTTCGGCCGAGGTTACTTGTTCATTCCCCTCGTCTTGCCCGCTGTCGGTATGTTTTATCTGTACCGTCGTGCGTCGAAGGAGAAGCGTTCATGATCATCGCTCGATCGCTTTCTGACATTGGTGATTCGTTACGACCCTCCGTGGTCACAATCGGCAAGTTCAATGCGATTCACCGCGGACACGTGGCCATGATTTCGCAAGCAACAGAGATTGCCGCAGAACGAGGGCTGCACAGCATCGTCGTGACATTCGACCGTCACCCGGCTGCTCTGCTGACGCCCGAGAACGTGCCCGCAGACATCACGGGCGTCAATCGACGTCTCGAATTGATGAGTTTTACCGGTGTTGAGGCCTGTCTCATCTTGCCGTTTACCCAGGAGCTCGCAGATCTCACGCCCGAAGAATTTGTGCAGCAGATTCTCGTCGATGGACTGAGCGCCCGCTGTGTCGTCGTGGGTGAAGATTTTCGCTTTGGAAAGGCGGCACAGGGAACCGTTGCAACGCTTCACGAACTCTCTGAAAGCTACGGCTTTGATGTTCTCGAAGGACAAGAAGTCACCGACGACTCGGGTGCGCGCATCGCGTCGTCTCTCGTGCGTCGTTTGATTATCGGCGGAGATGTGCGGGGCGCGGCCCGCGCGCTGGGTCGTACCCACGCAATGCAGGGTGAAGTTGTGCACGGTGAAAAGAAGGGCAGGGAACTGGGTTATCGCACGGCCAACCTGTCCCCCCAAGCGACCGGCATGATGCCGGGCGACGGCGTATATGCCGGTTGGATTATCAGGCCCGACGGCGTGCGCTTTGCGGCCGCCATTTCGGTCGGCACAAACCCGTCCATCGAGGGCGTTCGTGATCGAGTGGTTGAGGCACACTGCTTTGAGCCGCCCGGAGACCTCTACGGTCAGATCGTCGTCATTGAGTTCGTCGACTACATTCGCGGCATGATGACGTTCGACAATCTCGATGACCTGATCTGGCAAATGGGCAGAGACGTCGAAACGATTCGTGCGCTGCTCTCGACGCCCGCCTAAATAGACTGTGGAAAGTATCTGACGCACGTGTGGTCGCGTCGATACCCTCGGCCGCATGCCGATGACACTCAGCCCCGAGCAAGCGCGAAGAGATTCTCTGAGAACACGAAACGTCCCGAGGCAGAGACATCCGCGGGGGCGCAGAATTCTTTCGGTCTCGACGCGGCGAACCGTCGGGTTTCTGGCGGCATCTGCTCTGAGTGTTTTGCTCTGCACTGCCATGCAGGCAACCACCGGATTGCGTGCCGAAACAGCGCAAGCGACCGATTGCCCTTTTCGCGTTACGTGCTCTGGCGCGGCGACGTCACCGGGTGGCATCGACATTTGGGCCGGTATTCGCTATCCCGCCTCGCCCGGGCGACCCGGAACACCCGGCTCGGGCACGTCGAGCGGCGGGTCCACCCGACCGACGGCTGCACGTCCACCGACGTCGGGCAACTACCACGCACCAACGTGCTCTCCACTTGTCGCCTTACCGTGGTACTGCACACCCGAGAGAGTACCTCCTGTTCAGCCCGTTCCCGAGATTCCGGAATTGAACCTAGCGGATCTTCGCCACTTCGTTCCTGAGACGCCGACCATCTCGACCGAGCCGTCGGGTTGGTCTGTTTTGGGGCTACCCACGAACATGCTGGCGGGGGCGCGTCAGCACACCGTGACGGGTGTTGTGCTCGGTTGGCAGGTTGACGTCGCGTTCACCCCCGTTCACTATCTGTGGAGTTTTGGGGACGGCGCGCAGAGGGATACCGTGGATGCCGGCTCGAGTTGGGCGGCCCGTCTCGCGGCAGAGTTTTCGTCAACAGCCACCTCTCACATTTATGAACGGCTGGGCGTTTTCGAAGCGAGGGTGAGCGCTTACTATCGCGCGAGCTACCGGTTCTCTGGCTACCCCTGGCGCTCGGTGTCGGGCGAGATTTCTGTTGCGTCCGCTCCCGTTCAGGTGGTTATTTCGACATTCTCCCGTGCACTCGTTTCTTCATTCTGTGTCGATAGGCACTGCCCAGAGGGTGGCTAGGCGTCTGCGGGATCCCGGATAAACTCCCAGAGTACGCTCAGATTTGTCATAGGTTTCACACAGTTTCGTGCGACAGTCTGAGGGTGCTTGAAAGGAGCACCTCACATGACTGAGACCCCCGAGGATTTCACACCGGCAGCGCCGGCCTCGAACGAAACTTCATCGCAAACTTCTGATACCCCACCATCCCGAGCGAAGGCGGCGCGAGAGCGTGCCACGTCATACACGCCGCGCGCAAGTGGTTCCGCCGCTATCCGCACGGCGCCCCGCACATCGTCGGCCGCGGGAACAATTCCGCCGGCGTTCGTTAAACCGTCTTCGGAAAAGGTGACCCCCTCAGGGCAGCGACGACTCGTCGTTCCTCTCGTGGCTGCCCTCGTGGCCGGTGCCGTCTTGGGCGGTGCATCGGGTGCTGGAATCGCCGTGTTGCTCACCCGCGACTCGGCGAGTCAGTCGGTGGCAGCCAACCCAAACCAGGGCGTCGTGATCAATAATGCTGCCGCGGTTAATGACATCACGGCAGTGGCGGCTAAGGCGTCACCCAGTGTGGTGACCATTATGGTCGAGAGCTCGCAAGCAGCGGGAAGTGGATCCGGAGTCGTTCTCTCGAGCGACGGCTACATCGTGACAAACAATCACGTCGTGACACTGGACGGCGCCACGAACGAAGCCACCTGGCAGGTTCGAGACAGTCAGGGCCGTCTCTTCAGCGCCAAAGTTGTTGGCACCGATCCCACGGTCGACCTGGCGGTGCTCAAGGTTGATGGCGTGTCCGATTGGACACCCATTGAGTGGGCTGATTCCAGCAAGCTGAACGTTGGCGATCTGACCATCGCCATGGGGGCGCCACTGGGACTCGCCGGAACCGTGACGACGGGTATCGTGAGCGCTCTGAATCGCAGCATTCAGATCGGCAGCAGCGCTGTTCCAGACCAACAGGACTCAACGACACCGGATCAAACGAACCCCTTTGATCAGTGGAATTTTGACTTCGGACAGGGTCAGGGTCAGGGACAGTCGCAGACTCCGCAGGCTTCCATTTCACTACCCGTCATCCAAACCGATGCGGCCATCAACCCCGGAAATAGCGGTGGCGCGCTCTTGGACTCGAAGGGCCGACTTATCGGCATCAACGTCGCCATCGCCAGCGCGGGCAGTTCGAGCTCCGGTGGAAACATCGGCGTGGGCTTCGCGCTTCCCTCGAATCTCGCCAAGCGCGTAACCGGTGAGATCATTGCGACGGGCAAGGCATCCCACGGCCTTCTCGGTGCCAGCGTGGCTGACGAAGCCGCCGAGAAGGGCAGCACCATCGTGGGCGCTGTCATCAAAGAGGTTGTGTCGGGTGGAGCTGCCGAGCGAGCGGGAATGAAGGCTGGTGACATCGTTATTTCGATTAACGGAGTGCCGGTTTCTGATTCCAGCGATCTCACAGCTCAGGTGCGTAATCTGGCGGCAGGTTCGACAACAGATCTTGTGATTGTTCGCGGAGGCAAGACGCAAACGATCACCGTCACACTGGGCGAGTTTAAGTAGCCCGGTGTTATATCGGGGCCGCCCTAGGCAAGGGGGCGGCCCCGATTCTCTTTTTGGCGACTTGGTAGGCTTGAGGGCAACACTGATGGGCAACGAGGAAGCACATGTCGGCTAGGGGCGTCGCACCCAATGAACGCACGGCGTCGCCCGGGGTCTCGTATGTCATGCCCGTTCTGAACGACGTGGCAAACGTTACGCAGGCGGTTGAGAGCCTTCTGGCGCAGGATTTCACCGGTGCTTGGGACATCACCATTGCTGTCGGCCCCAGCATTGACGGCACCACTGAGTTGGTTGCCGCACTCGGTCGCCGCGACAAGAGAATTCGCGTCATCGATAATCCCGAAGGGTCGACTCCAGCGGGACTCAATCTCGCGATTCGAAACTCGAGCTATCCCGTTATCATTCGGGTTGATGCCCACTCAGTGCTTCCGCCGGATTATGCACGCATCGCGGTTGCGACCATTGTGGCGACAGACGCCGATAACGTCGGCGGCATCATGGACGCTCAGGGCCATACGCCTTTTGAGCATGCCGTCGCCCGCGCCTACGGCACGCGCGTCGGGCTGGGCGGCACCCGCCTGCATGTGGGCGGTCCGGAGGGCGAGGCTGAAACGGTCTATCTCGGCGTCTTTCAACGCGATCGAATTGAACGCGCGGGACTCTTCGACGAACACATCAAGCGCGGCCAGGACTGGGAGTTGAATCAGCGACTTCGCAGAGCGGGCGGAAAGGTGTGGTTCACCCCCGATCTCAAGGTGGCCTATCGCCCACGGTCAAGCGTGCGCACACTTGCTCGCCAGATGTTTGCGACGGGTCTGTGGCGAGCCGAACTGACGCGCAATAACGGCACCGGAGGTTCGGTTCGATATCTCGTGCCACCGCTGGCCGTTATCGGAATACTGGTCGGTGTCATTGTGGGCATCGGGGGAGTCGTACAGCTGGCGCTGAGCCAACAACCGCTGCTGTTAGGGGGCTGGCTCATTCCGGCAGCATACGTAATCTTCGTCGTGTTGGCGTCTCTTATTGCCGGTCGACGGCTTGGCCTGCGTGCGCGGGCCTGGTTTCTCATAGTCTTGCCTTGTATTCACGTGTCATGGGGACTCGGCTTTCTGCTGGGAATAGCCCGGCTCAATCCCGACGTGACAACGCGTACGGGAAGGTAGAGCGTGACGAATCCGACATCTTTAGCCGAGCTTCGTCGTGTCACGCAGCCTCCCGAGGTACGCCTGCGGGCAAACGCCGAACACTGGACCGCGTCGCTGTACCTGCGCGACCTCTCGCCCTATCTCACGTGGCTTCTCGTGCGCACGCCGGTGAGTGCCAACGGCGTGACCGGCGTGATGATCCTCGTCGGTTGGTCGACGGCCGCGGCCCTTCTCATTCCCGGCATCTGGGGGCCGGTGTTGGCGGTTCTTCTGGGTCAACTGCAGATGCTCGTGGATTGCAGCGATGGTGAGGTTGCCCGCTGGCGCCAAACGAAGTCTCCGGCGGGCGTATTCCTTGACAAGGTAGGGCACTACACAACCGAGGCCCTGATACCGATTGCTCTGGGACTTCGGGCGGCCACCTTGCCGCTCTCGGAATCGGGATATGTCTGGACCACGCTCGGGCTTTCGCTCGCGGTCGTCATCATTCTCAATAAGGCACTCAATGACATGGTGCACGTGGCGCGTGCACACGCGGGTCTCACCAAGCTTGCCGATTCGCGCGGCGAGAAGGTGCCCACCACATCGCTGATGCGTCGTCTGCGAACGGCTGCCCGGTTCATTCCGTTCTATCGACTCTTTCACTCCGTTGAACTCACCATGGTTGCGCTGGCCTTCTCGGTCGTCGGCATATTTATCGGGCAGCAGGTGTCGACCCAATGGCTGCTCATCATCATGACTCCGCTGGCATTGCTGTCCCTCGTTGGGCACTTCGTGGCGATCATGGCGAGCGCGCGTGTCCGCTAGTTCGACGCCCACCGTGGGAGTGGTCCTGCTCACCATGGGCCAGCGACCCGAGGAACTTTCCCGTGCGATCGCGAGTGTTCAGTCGCAGCGCGGCGTCGCGGTGAACATCGCGGTAGTTGGCAACGGGTGGCAGCCGAAGGGATTGCCACGCGGCGTGACAGGTGTGGGCCTGCTCGAGAACGTAGGAATTCCTGCCGGTCGCAACGCGGGCGTGCCGCATGTGGCAGGCGACTATCTGCTTTTTCTCGACGACGATGCACGGTTGCTCGCAGACGATTTCTTGGCGCGTTCCCTCAACCTTCTGGCGGAGCGTCCCGACGTCGGCCTCATCCAACCTCGAGTCGACGGTGCCGGCGGAGCACCCGCTCCGCGACGCTGGATTCCTCGCATCCGTAAGGGCGATGCTCATCGGTCGAGCACCTGCATGCTCGTGTGGGAGGGCGCACTCGTGATGCCCCGCAAAGTTTTTGACGCCATGGGCGGATGGGGCGATCCTTATTTTTACGCCCACGAGGGAATCGAGTTGGCGTGGCGAGTGTGGAATGCCGGCTATCGGGTCTGGTATGCCGCAGACCTCGCGGTCGAGCATCCGGTGGTGTCGCCCACGCGGCACGCCGACTACTACCGGCTCAACGCCCGCAATCGCGTCTGGTTGGCCAGGCGCAACCTGCCTGCCGTTTGGGGCTTTTTTTACGTGGTCAATTGGGCTGTCGTTCAGCACCTTCGGTGGCTCAGAAACCCGCAGGGACTGCGCGCGTGGTGGAGCGGCGTGCGTGAGGGACTCCGGGTGAATCCGGGTGGTCGATCACGGCTGCGGGCGCGAACCATCGGGCGAATGGCTCGAGCTGGTCGGGCGCCGATTATCTAGTGTGGACTGAGTCGCCTATTCAGCATCAAGCTGTCGCATTCGGTGCACACCTAGCGGCCTACCTTGGTTCGATAGGCCATGACTGCTGAGCGCATTCCCACGCCGCAGACCCCCACTAAGTCGTCGCCCATAAAGTAGCCATACACACACTCACTACCTTCGCGCCCCTCGAGCAGCTCAACGCGGTCGGCTTCGTCGATAAGCCCGTAGGCGAGCAGACTTACCTCAAACTGGTCACTCCAGAACGACGGAATGGGGTCAAAAGCCTTGCTTGTTTCGGCCTCGAGATCTGGGGCATCGTTGATTTGTGCAGCGAGGACTTTACCGACCTTGCGCGCCATTTCGGTGGGGACATTCCAGTGCTCAACCCTGCGGATGCGATCGGAAAACCTAGGAATGGGGAATCGCGCAACATCGCCGACGGCGAACGCATTGGCCCACGGGGTGCCGTCTGCGCGCGTGATGCGTAAATTCTGATCGACCCTGACGCCGTCATCGAGGTCAACGTCGTTATCGTCGAGCAATTCGACGTTTGGTTCGGAACCGATCGCCTCAATAAAGGCGTTGCACCAGATTTCTACGCCGTTGTCGAGCAAGACGCTCTCCACGCGATCACCCCCGATAACGCGTGTGATTCGCGAGTTCATAAAGAACTTCACACCGTGCGCTTCTTGGCGCGACTGAATGTCTGATGCGAGCTGCGCTCCCAGCGGACGCAAAAGGGGCACCGGCCCCTTGCCGACAACAATCACTTCTGCGCCGAGCTTATTGGCGGTGGCGGCGACCTCACATCCGATAAACCCCGCGCCGTAGATGACGATGCGGGTGCCCGGGGTCAGGACTTCGCGCAGGGCGATGGCGTCATCAAGAGACCTCACGGCGTGCACGCCCGAGGTCGGCATGGCGGGCAGGTCGAGATGGCGCGACCGTAATCCGGTTGCCACGACGACGCCAGAATACGGGTGTTCGTCACCGCGCTCGTCCACGACGACCGAACGGGCAAGATCTACATGCTCAATGCGTGTGCCCAGATTCCACTCGACATCCGCGGTCGCATCCCCTTGCGGAAAGGCCACGGCGGCGTGATCTACCCGCGCTGCCAGAACCTCCTTAGACAGGGGTGGGCGATTGTAGGGGGCGTGCGGCTCTTCGCCAAAGACACGAATTGGACCAGAGTAGCCAGACCGTCGCAACGATTCTGCGGTGCGGAGACCACCCATCGCTCCCCCCACAATGACGACGGGGTCAACCATGCCTGAACCTATTCGACGAACTTGATAGCCTGCATCGGACAAACTTCTATTGCCAGCTGAATGTCGTCTCGCTGAGAATCATCGGCCGTTGCGGCGTATTCGAGCTTGTCTTCGTCATTCAGGTGAAATACGGCAGGCGCCTCAAAAACACACTGCCCGTAGTGCTGGCACTTTTCCATGTCGACGTGAATCTTGAGCATCAGTTCTTTCTCTCCTTACGGATAATCAAATCATTCGTATACTAACGATTATTTACCGATGAGAACAAGCATCACAACGCCCGGGGCCAAACTTTGTTGAGCCTGCGACGCACCTACTGGTCAGAGGTCAAGGCATAGATTGTCATCGCGCGAAGGTGATTTGCCATTTCGTCGCGCCGTCCTTCGGGAATGACTGCCGCGAGCTCAGACTCATGTTTGTTAAATTCGGGGAATAGGCGCCGCATGAGCGCTTCACCTTTTGCCGTCAAGCCAACGATGACCAGTCGACCATCTTTTTCACTCCGGCGACGGGTGGTGAATCCAAGTTTCTCAAGAGTTTTGAGGACTCCGGTCAGGGTGGCCTTAGAGATGCCACTTTCTTCCGCGATCATGCGCGTTTCGGATTCTTGCCACACCCAGGCGACCCACAACACGACAAACGCCGTCCAGCTGAGATTGTGCTGGGCAAGAACCGTGCGCTCGAGATGGTTACGAACCGCGTTGGCGGCGCGAAACAGGTTAGACACCACGGCCATGCCGCTGAAATCAATCGGCTGCCCCTGTAAGCGGGAGGCTACCTGGCTCTCTGTCTCCGCGAGAGTGTGACTACCGGTCATGAGAAATCCGTCTGTAATCGCGCACGAATTAGCGCGTTCTTCGTGAACACCTAGTCTATGCGCGTTGTGGTTGATGCAAGATTCCAGTCATATCGGGTCGTTACGTTATTGACGCCGGGCGGTAGGAGTCGGGTAAAGTACATTTTGTTCGTATCCAAACAATCTCTCTGAGGAGATGACATGCCGACGTCGACACAGACCAGCCTTGCTGACCTTGATAACTTCGCACACGGCGCCCCGTGGGAACTGTTTGCGCAATTGCGTCAACAGCCGGGACTCCACTGGAGTGATGAAGATTCACCCAACCATGGCTTTCACTCCGCCACGCGCTATCACGACATCGTTCGCATCCTCCGGGATCCCCAGACCTTCACCAGCGAGAAGTTCACGAATCTCGAAGAGGTGGAACCCGACAAGATGGATATTCGGCGTTCCCTTCTTGAAACGGACGGAGCGCGTCACAGGGCAATGCGGCGCCTGATTCAGTTTGAATTCACGCCCGGCAATGTTGCGACGTACGAGACCTTTTTGCGGGGTCTGACAGCCACGACTCTCGACAACGCATTTGCGAAAGGAGAGTTTGACTTCGTCGATGAGGTGGCGGCCGACTTTCCGATTCGCGTTCTTGCCAAGCTCCTTGATGTACCCGACGAAGACACCGGTCAACTCATCGAATGGGGAAACCGCATGGTGGGATTTGACGATCCCGAACATGCCGACGTGCTCATTGACTCGACTGAAAGCGAGAAGTACAAGGACTTACCGTTTCGCTCGCCGGCCGCACTAGAGGTCTATAAGTACGGCGACGAACTTCGCCGCCAGCGCGAAGGTAAAGACGGCACAGACCTCATCTCGCTCATTGTCAACGGTGTTCCCAGCGACGGAGTGAAGCTTGATGATCGAGACTTTCACACCAACTTTTTGCTCCTCGTTGTGGCAGGGAATGAGACAACACGCCACACCATCACGCACACCATGAACAACCTGCTGAACAACCCGGGTCAATTGGCGTTTCTCCAGGAGAACCCCGGCGCGATTCCCTGGGCGGTCGAGGAATTCCTGCGTTTCGCGAGTCCGGTTTACCATTTCCGTCGCACGGCGACGAAAGACACGGAGTTTGCCGGTACGCAGATCACAGAGGGGGAGAAGGTCGTGACCTGGTTCGCCTCGGGCAACCGGGATGACGCCGTGTTCGAAAATCCCCACACGATGGACTGCGCTCGTAACCCCAACGAACACATGACCTTTGGCCGGGGAGGACCGCACATGTGCCTGGGCAACGCCCTGGCCCGCATTGAATTGCGCATCATGTTCGAGGATTTGATCGGCCGACTCAATTCCATGGAACGCACGGGTGAGGTCGACTTCTTGCGCTCGAACTTTGTTCACGGCATCAAGCGCATGCCGGTGCGCGTGACACAAAAGTAGATTCAGCTCAGGAAATCAGGCCGGCGACGTCAGACAGATAGGCGTCGACGAGAGCGTACGTGCGCTTTTCGGCCGCTTCCTCTTCGTCACGTGTCTGCTGCAACATAATCTCAGGGCTGAGTCCGGCCTCGGAAACCTTGCCAGCGCCACCCCACTCAAACCATTCGGCGAGCGTCTCTGAGTTGAGTTCGGGGTGGAATTGCACGCCCAAGGTCTTACCCACGACGAAGGCCTGCGGAGCCGCCGGACTTTCAGCGATCGCGCGGGCACCGGGGGGAACCGTGAAGCGATCATAGTGAAACTGGAACCAGGGGCCATTCGACACGAGTTGGGGCTCCACGCTACGGATGTAGGTCCAGCCGATTTCAGAAGCGGGGGACGGGCTGACCTCGCCGCCGAGCGCCCGGGAAACAACCTGCGCCCCAAAACAGATGCCGAGAACGGGCTTGCCGGCGCGCACGGCGTCGCCAATTACTTGCACTTCTTCGGAAAGCCAGTTGCCAATGCAGGCGTCATCCCACGCGCCCCAAGGGGCCCCGAGGGGAATAATCACGTCGTAGTCCGTGAAATCGGGGAACGTCACACTGATATTTGGGTCATAAAACTGCGCTTCGGGAACAACGAGGAATTCCTCGATCTCAAAGCCGTGGTGTGCGAACCGACGCCCGACGGCGCCCGTGTGGCCCGCGTGGTCATGTTGAATGAATAGGGCTTTCACTTCTTGCCTCCGACGGGTAGTATCGTTCGTGCCCTAACGATACCCGGTAAATGCTTAATGTGCGACAAAGGAGTGGCAAAGCATGCAGAAGGATCTTTCCGCGTTGCGCGAGGAATTGACAAATCGCGGCATTGACGTTGTCAGGTTTCTCTTTCTCGACGTTATTGGCATTCCGCGGTCTAAGGACGTGCTCGTGAGTCAGCTCGAAAAAGTCGCACACAACGGTCCCGCTTTCTCATTCGGAGTTTTGCTGACAACCGCAGGCGGCGACGTTCTCGAAGCTAACAACATCGCCAACGACGGTTACCCCGACATGGTGAGTCGTTTTGTTCCCGAATCCCTTACAGACATTCCTTGGGAAAAGGGTCTCGCCTATGTCATTGTCGATCTCGTCAATCCAGACGGTAGTCCCACCCTGATGGCACCGCGGACGGTCTTAAAGAAGGTTATCGAGGGGTATCACAAGATTGGCCTGCAGCCCGTTTGCGGACCAGAACTCGAGTTTTACATCGCTGACCACACCCCGGAAGGCGGTTACCGTCGTTCCCTCGAGCGCACCGGTCGGGTCTATACGACCGGAAGCCTTGTCGACCCCGAGGGAATTTTCCTCAATCTCTTGCGCATGATCGATCAATTGAACATAGGCGCCTTTGCGGGTAATCACGAATTTGCTCCGGGGCAGTACGAGATCAACCTGTGGCACTCAGAGGCACTCGACGCCGCCGACCGAACCTTTTACTTCAAGACGGCAATCAAAGACATCGTCCATCGGGCAGGAAAGCACGCCACGTTCGTTGGCAAGCCCTGGAGCGACGAGGGCGGAAGTGGATTTCATCTGCACTTCTCCGTCACCGACATGAACGGTGCGAATCTCATGCACGACGGAGCGGGGAATTTGTCTTCCACTGCGAAGCAGATGATTGCGGGAGTAACGGCTCACGCCCCTGCCCTAACGGCGCTCACAAACCCCAGCGTCAATGCGTTCAAACGCCTGGGGCCTGACACCCTCGCTCCCTATCGAGCAAACTGGGGCTTCGACAATCGCTCGTGTATGGTTCGGGTTCCGCCGGAGCGCGAGGGGGGCACGCGCCTCGAGGTGCGCGTCGGTGATGGCATGGCAAACCCGTATCTGGTGACCGCCGGCATTCTTGCCGCAGCCCTCGACGGTATCGTGCGCGACCTGCCGTGTCCCGACCCTGCGGAAGGCATGTCCTACGACAACGAGGCGGATCCCATTCTGCCCATGTCCCTCAGCGAGGCCCTGGACGCACTGGAAGCTGATGATCAGCTGCGCACGCAATTGTCTGAAGAACTCATCAATATTTTCACGGTGATGAAGCGTGACGAGGTAGCCCGATACGCGGCCGCCGTTAAGGATCCGTCGACGCGAGAGGTTACCGACTGGGAAGTGAACGAATACTTCGCTGACTTCTAAACCACCCGGGCAAACCAGGGGGGCGAATTTTTTCTCCGTTCCGGGCTTGACTACTGCACCAAATATCTGCAGAGTTGAGTAAATCGTTTTTATCCAAACGATTTCTTGTCCCACGAACTCAATGAGGAGATTCGACATGTCTACCGTAGAAAAGCAAGGCACGTCCTTGAAGAAGGGGCGCCTCGGTGTCCTGGGAATTGTCTTTTTCGTCGTCGCCGCCTCGGCGCCCCTGGTCGGAATGACCGGCGCAGTTCCTGTCGCCATGTTGGCCGGCAACGGTGCTGGCACTCCGGGAACCTATCTCGTCGTCGGCATCATCTTGCTGGTCTTCAGCGTTGGTTACACCGCGATGAGCCACAAGGTAACTAATGCTGGCGCCTTCTTCGCCTATGTGGGCAAGGGCCTTGGTGTGAATGTTGGAGTCGGATCCGCCTTCGTGTCAATCGTCGGATACGTGACCATCCAGCTCGCCATCTACGGTTTCTTCGGAGCCATCGTGGCCGGCCAGCTGGGGGCTCTAGGCCTCTCCCTTCCCTGGTACGTGTGGGCTTTGATCGCATGGGTTCTGGTCACCGGCTTGTCTCTTTTGCAAGTTGATGTTGGCGCCAGGGTGCTCGGTGTTCTCATGATTCTCGAGATTCTGTCACTCCTCATTACCGCAATCGCGATTCTGGCTAACGGTGGACCCGAAGGCTGGAACGTGGGGGCATCGTTCGCACCGGATGCAGTTCTCTCGGGTGGAATCACCGGTGGAGCCGGAATTGCGTTTGCCTTTGCGTTCGCATCATTCATCGGATTTGAAGCAACGGCCATCTATGGCGAGGAATCGAAGGATCCCAAGAAGACCGTTCGCCGGGCGACGTATTGGGCAATCGGAATCATTACAGTTCTTTTCGCCGTCGTCTCGTTCGCCATGGTAACCGGTATGGGCGCTAATGGAATCTTCGATCAGGTGGCCGAGCGCTCGTCCGTGGACGGAGTGCCACTTGTCGATCCAGCAGCTGTGATTTTCTCGCTCGCGGGCGAGTACGTCGGCCCCTGGTTGCCTCAGGTGATGAGTTGGCTCGTTATCACGAGCCTCTTTGCGGGACTGTTGGCGTTCCAGAACGCCGCCGGCCGCTACTTCTTTGCCATGGGACGCGGTGGCGTGTTGCCGGCCGCCTTTGCGCGCACAAACAAGGCTGGCGCTCCCACGGCGGGTGTGATTCTCACATCGATTCTCGCGGGAATCGTTATCATCATTTTTGCCATAGCGAATCTTGACCCGATACTGAACCTGTTCTACTGGATGAGTGGTATCACGGTCATCGCCATCGTTCTTGTCGAAGTTCTGGTGAGCCTTGCCGTGATTGTCTACTTCATCAAGAACACCGGGGCCAATGTGTGGCAAGGCAAGATT
>WLNS01000176.1 GCA_009699665.1 Actinomycetota bacterium | reverse complement strand
GGACCAAATTGAGTGCTTGCGCGCCTGTAGTTTGCACCAACAAGGCACGAAAGTCCAAACCCCTCGCGCTAAGCGGAAAATAGCGAGCAAAAAAGTGAGGCGGCACACCGGAAACATAAGCGGATTTCTGCCTCGAGCATGGCACGATGAGCGCTAAGCACGTTCACCGTTGGGAGCATCGGCATGCGGGACCTAAACGTCACCGGAGTTGACGATGGCGCCATTGTTGCCTCAGATGCCGACGGTGAGACGTATCGCATAGCGATTGATGAACTGACACTGTCTCGGTTGCGGCGTCCCGCGGGGGCGGCGCCAGCAGTTCGCGTGTCCCCTCGTGAGATTCAAACCCATTTGCGCGCTGGTTTATCGCGTGACGACGTTGCGGCACTCACGGGTGCAAGCCTCGATGAAGTTGCTCGGTTCGAGGGGCCCGTCCTGGCCGAGCTCGAATACATCATCAATTCGGCGCTCTCGGTACCCGCTTCTTCTGAAGATACGGGAGACAATCGCTCCGTGACGGTCGGCGCGCGAGTTCGGACGCAAATCGACAATATTTCGGGCACGAACGAGAGATGGGCAAGCTGGCGAAACGCTGAGGGCGACTGGCAAATCAAATGTACCTTTGAGGCAGCGGGCAGAGATCATGAGGCGCGTTGGACATTCGACCCGCGTCACCACCTGTTGACTCCGCTGAACGACGAAGCCGCAAATCTCTTGGCCGATCAGGCTTTCACCTCAGGGCTCATCCCCCGGCTTCGAGCCGTCGATCACAAGCGCCGGACTACGGGCACGCAGAAACCGGTGACTGAAGCTAGTGCGGAAAACTCCTCTGAGAACGCCGCGGATGTCGAAGCGGAAGCAGTCGTTGATGCTCGTGTCGCCGTGATCAGTGCCACCGTGGCTGAGACCGTTGAGATTGTCGCTGAGACCGTTGAGATTGTCGCTGAGGCCGGGCATTCCGCGACGGCAGACGCGACCCCAGAGCACTCTCTCGGCACAGACACCGTGGACGCTCCCACGCCGACGGCAGATCTGATGGCCGCTCTGCGCAAACGGCGCGGCGAAAATCACGACGCGCCAACGTGGCTTGCCGAAGCCGCCTCGGGCGAACCGAGGTCGACCACTTCGGGCTCAATAACCGACGAGCTTGCCGAAATGCAGAGCAACCCCCCGACGAAGCCTCAACGAACCGGTGGCAGCCGGCGTTCGCGGGCACAGATGCCAACCTGGGACGAGATCGTCTTTGGCACGAAGGTCGACGACGACCCGATCTAACACTTTTCTAGGCGTGCAGCCGCGCCCACGGAATACTTATCTCGCGTTCAGAGAGTCCACCGTGCTGGCCCACCATTCGTCGGGCCGGCGCGTGAGGCAGGCGCGCGTCATAAAAAACCGCGCCGTCACGAGGGATAACGATTGTCTCTCCGGCCCGTGGAGCCATGTGCGATGTCAGAGGTGCCCACCAGCCAGCCGCCGCCAGGTCTTCTGGGGTGACAACCCACGCTGCCGACTGCAGCTGTTGTCTGAAAACATTTCGGACGTCGTGCCCCGAATCCACTCCGTCATCGGTCGGCGCGAGGTGCTGTCGATCGGCAATCAATCCCCCGTAAACCTGTAACCCGCGGGGCTCACCCCCGAGCTCGCAACTCGAATCAATACCCCAGCGGGGATCAAGCACGTCGATATGTAAATCGGCGGGAACATCAATGACCCCATGATCGGCCGTCACGTAGACAGCTGTGTCTGACGGCACTTCGGCGACCAGAGTCCTCAGCATGCCATCTAATTCTTCGAGGGCCACCAGCCACTCCCCGCTGGTTACGCCGTGCGCGTGAGCTTTCTGGTCAAGTTCGGGCACGTAGAGCATGACCAGATGTGTTCCGGTACGGGCCTGCTGAATCGCTACCTGGGCCCTTTCGGCCATGCTATTTGCTCCTCGGTAGGCGGCCCCGGCATGCACCACTTTGGTCAGCAACGAATCTTCAAACCGGGGCAGTCCCACGACGATGGACTCAGCTCCGAGAAGTCGCGCCGTCTGGTGAAGTGTGGGAACCCCCAGCCACGACTCGATATCCGACACATCACTCAGTCCGCTCAACTGATTGATGATGCGTCCACTGGCTGGATTGCGAATTTGATACCCGAGCATTCCGTGCTCACCCGGGTCAACACCCGTGGCCAGCGATGCCAACGCGGTCGCCGTCGTTGACGGAAACACGGTCGAGAGTTGGCGCGTGTCGGCAAAGTTACTGCGTAAAAACGACGCGTGTCCCAGCCCGTCGGCAAGATTGAAATACCCCAAGCCATCGACGAGCACGAGCACGACACAACGGGCTGTCGGCAGATCGAGTGCGTTAGTAAAGTCCCCCACACCCATGCTGGCGAAGCAACTTGGCAGAACGTCGGTCAGTCTCCGGAGGCTCGACTCTCGGCTCGGTAACATAAGGCTCATTATGACGACTTCTGCCCGCAGCCCCGAAGCCGGCGACCACATTACCGATATTGATCTCGCGCTTGAGATGCAGGATTCGTTCCTCGAGTACGCCTATTCCGTCATCTACTCGCGCGCGCTTCCCGACGCGCGAGATGGACTCAAGCCGGTGCAGCGCCGCATTTTATTCATGATGCGCGAGATGGGCCTTCGGCCCGAAAAAGGCCACGTGAAATCGGCGCGCGTCGTGGGCGAAGTGATGGGCAAACTCCACCCCCACGGTGACGCCTCTATCTATGACGCCCTCGTGCGCCTGGCACAGGATTTCACCCTGCGCGTTCCACTGGTCGACGGGCACGGAAACTTTGGGTCGCTCGATGACGGTCCCGCGGCAGCCCGCTACACCGAAGCGCGATTAGCCGCCGCGGCCATGGCTATGACCGAAGATCTCGACGAAGACGTTGTCGACTTCGTTCCGAATTACGACAACCAATTCATGCAGCCAGAAACTCTCGCTGCGGCCTACCCCAACCTTCTCGTGAATGGGTCGAGCGGCATTGCTGTGGGCATGG
>WLNS01000175.1 GCA_009699665.1 Actinomycetota bacterium | reverse complement strand
CGGTCGGGTCATTGAGTACCTCAACCGTGTGGGACTGTCGGCGCGAGATCCGTTTGATTGCCCCGTGGGCGCTGCCTATTCCGGCGAAACATCAGTCGAGGCTGTTCGACTCAGCAGTCGACCACAGCTCTGGCCACGAAATTCCCAGACGCCCAGCTAGCTGACGCACGGTCGGGATGCTCACGCCAATGACCGTCGACGGATCGCCTTCGACGCGTTGAATGAAGGCGGCACCGCGCGCATCAATCGTGAAAGCGCCGGCGACATGGAGAGGCTCGCCGGTGGCGACGTATGCGGCGATTTCTGAATCGGTGATGTCATCGGCGAAGGTGACACGTGCCACCGTCGTGGCGCCCAGGGCCCGGGGTTGCTCGTGCGAGCGGGCGTCGATGAGCCAGTGGCCGGAGAAGAGTTCACCCGTGCGTCCACGTTGATCCTGCCACCGCTGAGTGGCACGTTCGGCCGTGTGCGGCTTGCCGTGGATGACACCATCGAGGAGAAACGCGGAGTCGCCGCCGAGAACGAGTCCGTCGCAGTGCCCGCCACCCGTCACAAGCTGCGCTAACGCCGCTTCAGCCTTTGCCTGAGCGAGAAGAAGCACCATGTCGGCCGCACCGAGAGGCCCCGATTGCCCTTCGGCATCACGAACGACCGCTTCTTCATCAACACCGCTCGGAACAACGACGGGTTCGATCCCGGCAGCGCGCAGAGTGGCCAATCGCGCTGGCGAGGTAGACGCAAGATAGAGGCGCATGAGGTTGACGTACTTTCTCGTGTCGGCGGAATGAGAACACCCGCCGGACATGGGATGCTTGGGAATCGTGGGTGACGAGTTTGAGTGTGACATTACCAATGTGGCCCATGGCGGAGTTTTTGTGGCGCGCCACGACGGTCGGGTCGTGTTCGTTGCCGATGCTCTCGTGGGGGAACGGGTGCGCGTGAGGGTCACCGACTCAGAAAAATCTCGTTTTTGGCGCGCCGAGACCGTTGCTGTGATTGAGCCATCTGCGCACCGGCGTGACCATGTGTGGGCCGAAGCGTCGGTGGATCGACCCCCAGAGAATCGCCCGGGCGGAGCTGAGTTTGGTCACATCGATCTGGCTTACCAACGGGAGCTCAAATCGAAGGTCCTCGCGGATGCATTTGAACGCGTCGGCAAAATGCCTCTGGCCACGCTGTTCGCCGAGAGCGTTTCGGTGCACGCCGTGGGCACTGACGATGACAGTAACGGTCTGCACTGGCGCACCCGCGTGCGCCTGCACAGTGATGCCCAAGGGCAGGTCGGCCCCTTCGCGGCACGCACGCACCGGGTGATTCCGGTGACCACTCTTCCCCTAGCCGCGACCGACATCGGCAGCATAATGCCGCGGAACCTTTCCCTCCACGGTCCCGGGGCAATCGATTTTGTCGCTCCCGGCGGCGCCAACGCGCGGCAGATTGACGCGGATTCTCCACTCGTCGTGACCGAACACGTGGGGCCGCGCGTATTTCAGGTGCGAGCGAGAGGGTTTTGGCAGGTGCATCGCGACGCTGCGCCAACCCTCACGCGCGCGGTGGGAGACGCCATTGACAGTGCTCTGCTCGAGCCCCAGGCGGCAAATCTGGACCTCTACGGCGGGGTCGGCCTGTTGGCCGCTGCCTTAGGGGACATTGCTGGTCCGACGACGCGCATGACGACCGTAGAGTCTGATGCCGATGCCACTGACTTCGCGGCGGAAAACCTCGCGGAGTGGGTCGGTGCCCGGGCCGTGACCGCGACGGTCGAACGGTATCTGCGTGAGCAGCACACTCAGTCGTCAAAAACGGAACGCGCGCGCTTTGCCCGGGCTACCGTCATTCTCGATCCGCCACGCTCGGGGGCTGGCCGCAGTGTGATTGAGGCATTGAGCGTCTTGGCTCCCGCACAAATCATTTATGTGGCGTGCGATCCGGTGGCATTGGCCCGCGACACCGCGTTACTCGCCACACAGGGATACCAGATCTCGCACCTGAGGGCCTTTGATCTTTTTCCGCACACGCATCACTTCGAGTGCGTGGCGCGCTTTACCCCGCTGGGCCAGAATGCCTAGCCCTGCCGAGTGACGCTGAGCCGACCCCGGATCAGTGCGTGTAGTCCACGCCGAAGTTGACGGGGTTGTCGATGCCGTCTCGCAAGTTTCGCTGAGAGCGCTCCCACGATGTTTCTCGACCGCCGGTCACCGCATGTTCCTGAGCCGACTCTTCTTCGACCAGAGCGTCTATGACCACCTCAACGGCGGCCTTCTCTTCGGGGCTGACCCCGCGGGTCGAGAACGTGATGTCCGACGGGCTCACAGGGGAATGTTCCCGTGCTTCTTAGCTGGCTGCGTTGCGCGCTTACCGCGCAGTGCGCGCAGTGCTTTGACGATGGCAACGCGCGTTGCGGCTGGCTCAATGACGCCATCGAGTTCTCCTCGCTCAGCCGCGAGGAAGGGGCTGGCGACGTTGTAGGTGTATTCGTTCGCGAGTTGAGTGCGAACGGCATTGACATCGGCGCCCGATGCTTCGGCCTCTTTGATTTTGTCGCGATAGAGAATGTTGACGGCGCCCTGACCTCCCATCACGGCAATTTCGGCCGTTGGCCACGCAAGGTTAATGTCGGCGCCCAGTTGCTTCGAGCCCATCACGATATAGGCACCGCCGTAAGCTTTTCGCGTAATGACGGTGACCAGGGGAACCGTGGCTTCGGCATAGGCGTAAAGCAACTTGGCACCGCGGCGAATGACACCGGTCCACTCTTGGTCGGTGCCGGGCAGGTAACCGGGTACGTCAACGAGTGTGACAATCGGGATCGAAAACGCGTCGCAGAAGCGCACAAATCGACTGGCCTTCTCGCCGGCCTCGATGTTCAGTGTGCCGGCCATCTGGTTGGGCTGGTTCGCAATGATGCCTACCGTGCGCCCCTCAACACGCGCAAAGCCAATAATGATGTTCGGCGCGAATAGTGGCTGGACCTCGAGGAACTCTTCACGGTCGACGACGCGG
>WLNS01000174.1 GCA_009699665.1 Actinomycetota bacterium | reverse complement strand
CCTGCTCGGCAAGCGCGTCGACTACTCGGGCCGTTCGGTCATCGTGGTGGGCCCGCAGCTCAAGCTGCACCAGTGTGGTCTGCCCAAGCAGATGGCCCTCGAGCTGTTCAAGCCGTTTGTCATCAAGCGCCTCATGGAGCTGCAGCACGCGCAAAACATCAAGAGCGCCAAGCGCATGGTGGAGCGCAGCCGCGGCCCGGTCTGGGACGTACTTGAAGAGATCATTCGCGAGCGTCCGGTGCTGCTCAACCGCGCACCCACGCTGCACCGTCTGGGCATTCAGGCGTTTGAGCCACAGCTCGTTGAGGGCAAGGCGATTCAGCTGCACCCTCTCGTGTGTGCGGCGTTCAACGCCGACTTCGACGGTGACCAGATGGCCGTGCACCTTCCCCTGTCGGTTGAGGCTCAGGCCGAGGCGCGTGTGCTCATGCTCGCCTCGAACAACATCCTCAAGCCGTCCGACGGTCGCCCGGTGACCCTGCCCACGCAGGACATGATCATCGGCCTGCACCACCTCACCACCCTCAAGGAGGGCGCTGTGGGTGAGGGTCGTGCGTTCTCGTCAATCGCCGAAGCCATTCTGGCGTTTGACCAGCACTCGCTTGACCTCAACTCGAAGGTCAAGATTCGCCTCGAGCACGCGACGTTCGCCGACGGAACCGGCCCTGAGGGATACAGCGGAACCGGTCCGGTTATCGTCGAGTGCTCGATGGGTCAGGCTCTCTTCAACGAAGCCCTGCCCGAGAAGTACCCCTTCGTATTCGAGACGGCCGACAAGACGCTCATCTCGCAGATCGTGAACGACCTCGCCGAGCGCTTTAGCAAAACCGAGGTTGCCGCCACGCTCGACAACATCAAGGATCTCGGCTTCTACTGGGCCACGCGCTCGGGAGTCACGGTTGCCCTCAGCGACGTTCTCACGCCGCCGGATAAGCGTGAGATTGTTGCCAAATACGAGAAGCTGGCCGCCAAGGTTCAGGGCGAGTTCGACAAGGGACTCATCACCGACACCGAGCGTCGCCAGGAGCTCATCAAGATCTGGACCGAAGCAACCGAAAAGGTTGCCGATGCGATGAAGGCGTTCTTCCCTAAGGACAACACCATCAACCGCATGGTCACCTCGGGTGCTCGTGGTAACTGGCTGCAGGTGCGCAACATCGCCGGCATGCGAGGCCTCGTGAACAACCCGAAGGGCGAGATCATTCCGCGCCCGATTATCTCGAGCTACCGCGAGGGCCTCTCGGTTCTCGAGTACTTCATCGCCACGCACGGTGCCCGCAAGGGTCTGGCCGACACGGCGCTGCGCACGGCCGACTCGGGTTACCTCACGCGTCGTCTCGTCGACGTGGCACAGGATGTCATCATTCGTGGAGACGACTGTGGCACCACCAAGGGACTCGACATGCCCATCGCCGTGGCCGACGCCTCGGGCGTGCTGGTGCGCGACAAGGGTGTTGAGAACTCGGTGTTCACGCGCACGCTGTCGGAAGACGCCAAGGATGCCAAGGGCAAAGTTGTGGCCAAGGCGGGCGAAGACGCGGGAGACGTTGTCATTGACTTGCTGATCGCCGCCGGCGTGACCGAGGTCAAGGTGCGCTCGGTGCTGACGTGTGAGTCGGCTCAGGGTGTGTGTGCAGCGTGCTACGGCCGCTCGCTCGCTACCGGAAAGCTCGTTGACATTGGTGAGGCCGTGGGAATCATTGCGGCCCAGTCAATCGGTGAGCCCGGAACCCAGCTGACCATGCGTACCTTCCACACGGGTGGTTCGGCTTCGGCAGACGACATCACGCAGGGTCTGCCCCGCGTGCAAGAGCTGTTTGAGGCGCGCACGCCCAAGGGTGCATCGCCCATCGCCGAGGCCGCTGGCCGCATCACCATTGAAGAGACCGAGAAGACTCGTAAGGTCATTCTCACGCCCGACAATGGTGATGAGCCGGTCGTTTACAACGTGCTCAAGCGCTCCAACCTGTTGGTGAACGACGGCGACCACGTTGAACTCGGTCAGCAGTTGCAGACCGGAACGGTCGACCCCAAAGACGTGCTTCGCGTGCAGGGCGTTCGCGCGGTGCAGAAGCACCTCGTGGGTGGCGTGCAGGGCGTGTACCGTTCGCAGGGTGTGCCCATTCACGACAAGCACATTGAGGTCATCGTGCGTCAGATGTTGCGCAAGGTCACCGTGGTTGACCACGGCGAAACCGACCTGCTTCCGGGCGAGGTTGTTGAGCGCAGTTACTACACCGAGGTGAACCGCAAGGCGCTGGGCGAAGGCAAGAAAACCGCGCAGGGTCGCCAAGAGGTCATGGGTATCACCAAGGCGTCGCTGGCTACCGACTCGTGGCTCTCGGCCGCGTCGTTCCAAGAGACCACGCGTGTTCTCACGCAGGCAGCGATGGACGGCAAGTCCGACCCGCTGGTTGGTCTCAAAGAGAACGTGATCATCGGAAAGCTGATCCCGGCGGGCACGGGTCTGTCGCGGTTCCGTAACTACACGTCAGAACCCACCGACGAGGCCAAGGCGGAGCGGTACCCCAACCGCATCTTTGCCAACGACGCCGAGTACACCGAGGGCGACCTGAGCTTCGTCGACTTCGAGTCGTTCAGCTCAGACGACTTCTCCAACTACAACTAGTCGCAGCGCAAAGCCGCTGCGCTACGCGTCAGGACCTCGCCCGGTTGGGCGGGGTCCTTTTGCGTCGCAGGAGGCCGGTCGAGACGTGGTCGCCATAACTTAGACGAATCTTTACCCTTCGTGGGACCCCTCAGGGATCTGCAATGAACGAACGTCGTTAGAGTCAAAAAAAGCGCTCAACAGATGGCGCGTCATTTCTTCGGGAGGCTCATTGTGCAACGTAGTAGACGATCTTTTTCACTGATTGGCAGCGGGGTGTCGATGGTGTTCGTAGCGGCGACAACCGTGTTAACACTCGGGATCTCAGGCCCCGCTTCTGCCGTCGCGTCACCGGCACTTTCTGATGTAAGCACCAATATTGTCGGTGGCCAAGAGGCCACGATTG
>WLNS01000173.1 GCA_009699665.1 Actinomycetota bacterium | reverse complement strand
GGAGGGTTTTACCCTTATCCCTTTGCACTTTCTGATTAACCGCCTGACGAAAGGGTTAGGTTGGGTCTTAAGCAGTTGCTCCAACGAAGAATCCAAATTTAGAGAGCTAGATCTGGAACCACATCTAACGAAGGAGAACGCTATGAAAAAAAGTCTTGTATACAGCGTGACGGCGATTACGCTCGCCGCAGGAAGCCTGTTCCTTGCCAGTCCGGCATTCGCCGACGCTTCGGGAACCGCGAGTTCCATGAGTGTCGCTCAGGGCGGCACGTTCACCGCAACGGTCACGAACGAAAACCCCATCCCGGCCACCGCGGATGAGTGGTGCAATAGTGTTGGCGGCCCGGGATACTCTCTGGCGGTTGTGCTCCAAGATCAGGCCACTGGTGGCTTGAGGTTCGTTCCGACCGGTTTCGTTCAAGGAGTAGGCGGCTATGCAGGTATTGGTAACTTCACGTGGGCCGCAGCCCCCGGGGAAACGACTTCTGTTAGCGTCACGATTCCGGCGGATACGCCCGTGGGCACCTACGACCTCTTTTATGGTTGCGTTTCCGCCGGCCCCGCCTACCTGCAGATAGGTAACGGCGCCTTTGTCAAAGGTTCCTTTACGGTCACTGCCGCGCCGCTTCCCAACACGGGAAGCGACAATGGCGCCATGGCATGGACCATCGGTGCGGTTTCGGCCACTCTGGTGGCTGTGGGTGCCGGACTGTTTTTCGTTCGTCGTCGCCTGTCCTAGATCGTCGATAAAAAGCCCCGCCGATGTTCACCATCGGTGGGGCTTTTGCCGTGTAGTTTCGAAGCACCAATAACGAGAGGCAGCGCGGTGGATATCGAGGATGTACGGAGCGACCTCAGCGAGGTGCTGTTTACCGAAAAGCAGATCACCGACCGCATTGCCGAAATGGCACGCCAGATTGAGCGCGATTACCCCGCGGGCGACGTCATTCTCGTTGGTGTGCTGAAAGGCGCGGTTATCCTCATGGCCGACCTGGCGCGCGAACTCAAATTTCACGCTCATCTCGACTTCATGGCCGTCAGCTCATATGGTGCCAGCACGCAATCGTCGGGTGTGGTCAAGATTAACAAAGACCTCGACACCGAGGTTGCCGGCATGAACGTCTTGCTCATTGAGGACATCATGGACTCCGGCTTGACGTTGTCGTGGTTGGTCAGCAACATGATGTCGAGGGGTGCGGCAAGCGTCGAGGTGTGCGCCATGTTCCGCAAGCCGGAGGCCGTGAAAATTCCAGTAGAGGTGAAGTACGTGGGCTTCGACATTCCGCCCGCCTTCGTGGTGGGCTATGGCCTCGATTACGCGGAGAAGTACCGCAACGTGCGCGGTCTCGGTGTGCTGTCACCCCACGTTTACGAGGGCAAAGACCCGCACGCTTGAGAACGATGATGCCGCCCCTACCGCTCGACGGGTTTCGATACGCGCCTGCGGCGCTACTCAACCGGCGAGGGCGTGTCCGCTATCGGCGGACATCCAGCAGACACCCTGTCGGCAACCGATAGCCTAAGAGGCATCATGAACGTTAAGAAGCTTTTTCGCGGACCTTTTATCTACATCATTCTGGCCATTGCCGCCGTATGGATTGGCTCTGCTCTCATCGGGATGAACGGTTACCAGCAGGTTGGCACCGAGGTTGGTCTCAAAATGCTGTCGTCGGGCAAGGTCGCTGAGGCGACCATCGTTGACGGTGACCAGCGCGTAGACATGAAGTTGACCAAGGCCGACCCCAAGTTTGGTGAGCAGGTGCAGTTCTATTGGGTTGCACCCCGCGGCACCGAAATCGTTAAGGCCGTCAACGATGCGAGTCTGAAAGACGGCTTCAACGACGATGTTCCGCACGATAACTGGATTCTGTCCACGCTCGGCTTCATGCTTCCCATCCTTCTGATCGGGGCTTTTTTCTGGTTCATGCTTTCGTCGATGGGCGGTGGCGGAAACCGCATCATGCAGTTCGGCAAGTCCAAAGCCAAACTCGTCACCAAAGAAACGCCCACCGTCACCTTTGACGATGTCGCGGGAGTCGACGAGGCGGTAGAAGAACTTCGCGAGATTAAAGACTTCTTGGCCGAGCCCGCGAAGTTCCAGGCGGTCGGCGCACGCATTCCCAAGGGGGTGCTGCTCTACGGCCCTCCCGGAACCGGAAAGACACTTCTTGCTCGTGCGGTTGCCGGCGAAGCGGGCGTTCCCTTCTTCTCGATCTCGGGATCTGACTTCGTCGAAATGTTTGTGGGTGTGGGCGCCTCACGTGTTCGCGATCTCTTCGAGCAGGCCAAGCAAGCGGCTCCGGCCATTATCTTTGTCGACGAAATTGATGCCGTGGGTCGACACCGTGGATCCGGCATGGGTGGCGGTCACGACGAGCGCGAGCAGACCCTCAACCAGATGCTGGTTGAGATGGACGGCTTCGATCCCAAGACCAATGTCATTCTTATTGCGGCCACAAACCGTCCCGACATCTTGGACCCCGCGCTACTGCGCCCGGGCCGCTTCGACCGGCAAGTGGGTGTTGACGCACCCGACCTGCTGGGCCGCAAGAAAATACTTGAGGTGCACGCCAAGGGCAAGCCCATGTCGGCCAACGTTAACCTCGAAGTGGTCGCACGCAAGACACCCGGTTTCACCGGCGCCGACCTCGCGAACGTCTTGAATGAGGCCGCTCTGCTTACGGCCCGATCCGATGCTCAACTCATCGACAATCGAGCCCTTGACGAGGCCATCGATCGCGTTATTGCCGGCCCTCAGCGTCGCAGCCGCGTGATGCGCGACAAAGAGAAGCTCATTACGGCGTATCACGAGGGTGGCCACGCCCTCGCGGCCGCCGCCATGAATTACTCCGACCCGGTGACCAAGGTCACCATCTTGCCGCGCGGCCGCGCTCTGGGTTACACCATGGTGCTGCCCCTCGAAGACAAGTACTCGATTACCCGCAACGAGTTGCTTGACCAGCTCACCTACGCCATGGGCGGTCGGGTGGCAGAAGAGATTGTGTTCCACGACCCCACAACGGGAGCATCCAACGACATCGAAAAGGCCACGAACATCGCGCGCAAGATGGTCACCGAGT
>WLNS01000172.1 GCA_009699665.1 Actinomycetota bacterium | reverse complement strand
GTACAAATTCTGCTGGCGCGTCATCCGAAATGTCCAGGCTGGTCACAAAAAAAACATAGTCGGGGGCCTCCCGGGTTACTCGGTGACGCACCGCCAGATGGAGAAAATACTTTCGGGCTGCGTACCGGTCATCAACGACGTCGCTGCCCACGTTCTCGCCCCGCGGAGCAGAGAATTCGCGGATCGCGTGACGTCAGCGACATTCGCAGACACGACGGTGAGACACAGTTCATTCAGGTAGCCCTGTGAAACAAGAGCGGTGAGCAGTCGCGGGCCACCTTCACACAGGACGCGCGTGACCGCCGTAGAAGAGATGCTCGCCATCAGTTCATCGACGGTCTGCTCAAGAGAGTGCTGTGGCTCTGGCACGACGAGATCAACGCGCGACCGGTCGGGACACGTGTCCCACGGCACATTGCCAGACGCAGACAGCACGTAAACGTGAGCGGCGGGCGGCAGGTGCCAGCCTTCCGCCCGCACACTCGCTGCACCCACAATCAGAATCTCTGCCTCAGCACGGACAAGCCGCAGTATCTGGCGATCCTGTGGTGACGTCAGATCACGTGACGTACCGCTCGTCCCGCGCACGTCCCCCGACGCCGATGTGACGAGGTTGCCCCTGGTCCAGAATTGATTCGGCCAGGCGTACAAAACGTCGAGCGCGTCGGGGTTCCATGGCTGAGGCGTTACGTTTGGCCGCGACACGATGTTTAGTGCGCGCTCGACTTTTCGGAAACCTGCCGTTTGATGCGCCACAGCATGCCCGACAGTCCGCGCAGCCTCAGTGGCGAAACGAGGGCCGTCAGTCCCAGCGTGAAGGGAAAGTCATCCGGACAGGCCAGGACGTCGTTGCTCGACAGACCGCTCAGGCCCTGTACCAGAATCGACGCGAATCCCCGCGTCGTCGGCGCTTCTCGGGGCGCGGTGGCATGAACCCAAACGATGTCGTCGATAACGTCAACGATGATGAAAACGGGCGACTGACACTCTTCGACCCGCTCCAGCTCCTCTTCGTGCTCGGCATAGTGAGGGGGCAACGGAGGGAGTTCATTCGCAAATTCCAGCAAAAACTCTAAGCGCGACTTGTCATCGAGCTCCAAGAAACCCTCGCGTGTTTCGGCGAGACCTGGCGGAGTGGGGTCGGTCATGATGACCTAGTCAATCAGAACCTGACGGCTCGGGTCATCGAGAACCGGGCTCGGCACCTGTCGCGATGGGCGCGCGCACCAGACTGCCCCATTCGGTCCACGAGCCATCGTAGTTTCGCACCGACTCGAACCCCAGCAAATACTTCAGGGCAAACCACGAGTGCGACGAACGTTCACCAATCCGACAGTAGGCGATGACATCGTCACCGGGCTTGAGTCCGGCCTGAGTGAGGTACACGTCCTCTAACCCA
Organism: Actinomycetota bacterium; assembly: GCA_009699665.1. Lineage (GTDB taxonomy): Bacteria > Actinomycetota > Actinomycetes > Actinomycetales > Microbacteriaceae > UBA963. Next base: position 1,685 of record WLNS01000172.1, on the reverse strand, counting down.
CTTCGCGATTTGTAGGTGCCATCCTCGTCGACTGCGTGAGCCCAAGGAACGCTGAGGGCGCCGGGAATGTGACCGCCACGAAGCGCGCCCTCTTGCGGATAGTTGGGCATATGCGTGCGCTCGCCACTGTATTCCTCGGCAGATCGCACGTCGATGAGCGGATTGCCCAGGTGAGCGGTAACATCATCGCGAAAAGCACGGATGCTCGAATCGTCGCGTTGCACGAGCGGATAACTCGTGGCGTCACGAGTGGTTGCATCGGTCGTGAGGGCTCCACCGTCGGCAATCCACTTGTCACGTCCACCGTCGAGCAGTCGAACATCGGGGTGGCCAAAGAGTTTGAACACCCACAGGGCGTAGCTGGCCCACCAGTTCTTGTTGTCACCGTAGATGACCACGGTGTCGTCGACGGAGATGCCGAGCCGCGAGAGAAGTTTCTGAAAACCTGCACCATCAATGTAATCGCGCTCAATGGGATCGTTCAGATCGGTGTGCCAGTCAATCTTCACCGCACCCGGAATGTGCCCTACTTCATAGAGCAAAACGTCTTCATCGGACTCGACCATGACGAGCCCGGGTGTTCCGAGGTGTTGGGTCACCCATTCCGTACTGACGATGACTTCGGGGTGCGCGTAGTCCGCGAACTTCGGATGGTTGTCCCAGGGAAGAGTCACGATGCGTCCTTCTTGATGCCACGCGTGCACTTTGTGGGCGCACTAGTCTGGTGTGTGTCTCCAGACTATGAGCGTGTCTCGATATTCTCCTAACTCGTTCGCAACACTTCGCAACCAAAGGATTCCCTCAGCCCTATGCCGGCTTCGCCAATATCCCTGTGCGAAAAGTCGCCGTCCCTGACAGCCGCGGACATTGTGGCGAGTCTCGTCCCCCCGCAACAGTTTGCCGATGCGACCTTTGCTTCATATATTCCCGACGAGGCATTTCCTTCGCAGGCTCAAGCGCGAGACACGCTCGCCACGTTTGCTGCAGCCAATAATGTCGCGACGTCGGGAAAGCTTTTTGGCCGTCGCTCAAAGACAGAAGAAGCCCGCCCAGGCGTCTACCTCGACGGTGGATTTGGTGTCGGTAAGACCCACCTCCTAGCTGCGCTGTGGCATGCGTCCCCGGGTCGCAAAAAGTATTTCGGCACGTTTCTGCAATACACCTCACTTGTCGGGGCTCTGGGTTACGCGACAGCGGTGGAGGCCCTGCGGGGATCCAGCCTGATTTGTATCGATGAGTTTGAACTGGATGACCCGGGCGACACGATGGTGATGACACGGCTGCTCGGTGAGTTGGTTGCCAGTGGAACCAGGATTGCCGCGACAAGCAACACACCGCCGCATGCCTTGGGCGAGGGCCGGTTCGCCGCGGCCGACTTTTTGCGAGAAATTCATGCACTCGCTGCCCACTTCGAGACGATTCGCATTGACGGCACGGATTATCGCAAGCGAACCGCTGAAGGTGCGGCCGCAGTCATGACAGATAGCGACGTTCAGGACGTGGTTGCGAAGGCTCAGCAATCTGGCCACACGGTCAGCGTCGACGGGTTTGACGACCTACTGAAGCACCTATCGACGGTGCATCCGTCGACCTACGTGCGCATCATTGAGGGTCTTGACGCCATTGTGCTCACCGCGGTTCACGTCTTGACCAATCAGACAGACGCCCTGCGTATCGTGGCTTTT
>WLNS01000171.1 GCA_009699665.1 Actinomycetota bacterium | reverse complement strand
TGCCCTCGCGGAACACGTTCCCGACGTCACCCGGGCGGCCATCTCGTCGCACCTACGCGTGCTTCGGGATGCCGACATGGTCGTAGAGCAGCGCCGAGGCCAGTTTCGCTATTACTCTCTCGGCCCCAACCGCGCCGATGACGTGTTGCAGTTCTTGCGCGACGTTTACCAAGATGACGTGAATACGTTGGCAGCCGACACGGAGCCCGGCAGGCGCTAGCTTTGGCCGGCGATCTCAGCTTCTTCGTCAACGCGGAGTCTGCAAAGACGCCCAGCGAGTTGTGGCGCCAACTCTCGAGCGGTGACACTGCCGGCTGGCCGATGCTGGAGCATTGCCGCCAGCTCGAAGCCGGTGCGGCCGTGATGTTCAGCATTCCTCATCCGGACGGTTCGATGATCGAATCCTCCGGCCGAATTGTGGAAGTGCTGGAGGGCCAGCGAGTGACTCTCGTGCAGGAGACCCCCTGGAGCGGTCACATCCGTGTCGACCTCAAGCCGATCGACGGCGGGACCCGCATCACGGTTCGGGTGCAGTTAGGCCCCGAGTGTCTTCCGTGGTTCTCGGCCGCCCCCGGCGGCGAGCTCGAAGACCAGATTCCGGGTGGGCTGAAGATTGGGCTGCTCGCTCCGCTATCGGGAACCGCCGGCCTCTTAGGACGCGCCGTGGTCAATGCCGCCACACTCGCGGTCGAAGAACTCAACGCCAGTTCGGCTTTTGGCCGTCTCCCGGCAGAACTTGTCGTCGCTGACGACCGAACTGATCAGGGGGCGGCGCTTGCCGCCTTCAACCGCCTCACGTTAACCGAGAGATGCGAAGTCGTCGTTGCTTGCATATCGTCGGCATCACTGCAGGCGATTCGCCCGGTCGCGCTTGCACGCGGAACGCTTTTTTTGTCGGCCGCAATGAGCGAGCACACACCCTCGGGTAAGAATTTTTTTCAGTTCGGAGAAACCCCCCTCGACCAGTTGGTGGCCTCCGTGCCGCTCATGATGAATCAGACGAACTCCCGACACTGGTTCATTCTTGGTTCGGACTACGTGTGGCCCCGCTCGATCGGAATGGCGGCCAATGAGGTGATTGAACAGCATCACGGTGTGATCGCCGGAGAGCATTACCAGCCACTGGGCGCCCCTCGATTCGATGAAGTCATCGACCAGATCTCTCGGAGCGGGGCCGACCTCATCCTCTCCTCGCTCGTTGGCATCGATGCCGTGCTCTTTGAACGAGCGTTCTTCGAGTCGGGATTGCGCTCACGGTTTAAAACTCTCGCCACCAATTTTGACGATTCACTGCTCGACCACACCGGGCGCGCCGCAGCAGACGGAATCTGGTCCACGCAGGAATACTTTATGCCGACGCTAGCCGACGAGATGGACGCGGTGGCCCGACGTTATCGGCAAAGATTCGGAGAGTTGGCCCCTCGCTTGAGCAGTATGGCGAAATCTGTTTATGACAGCATTCACCTCTACGCACAGGCGATGGGAATAGCTAAGAGCTCAGATCCCGCAGAGGTCAGCGCCGTACTCCGATCCACCCGGCTCGGTGGATCGCGCCTTCTGAGCCGCGACCGGGGTAAGGTGCTCACCACCGAATTGGTCGAAGTGACCTCGGAAGGATTCCAGCAGATCAGATCCGGTCGCTCGTAGGCCTCAGTATCTTCGACATGACGTCGGCGATGCTCAGCACGTGGCGGTCATCGAACGGTCGGCCCATGACGGTCAACCCGACCGGCACGGCTTTCGGATCTCCCGTCGGCACCGTCACCATCGGCATGCCCATAAAGGAACCGGGAGACGTGTGGCGCGTGAGCGTATCGAAGATGGGGCGAGTCGTGCCGTTGAACTCAATCTCAGCATCCTGCCCCAGCGGTGGCGGCAGAATCGGCACGGTGGGGAAGATAATCCCGTGCACCCCGGCCGCATCCAGCTGGGAGATGAACTGCCGGCGCATCTGCCAGCGGTTAATCGCAGCACGGCGGTATTCCGTTACGGGCACGGGATTGTCATGGATGAAGCCAAGCACGCCCGCAACATCCGGAGACTTTGTGATTGCCGACGCGGCACGAAGGTCGTCCGGAAGACCCGACAGCCCGGTGCCTCGGAAATACGAAATCAGTGTGCGGGCGGATTCAAACGCCACCACAGTCATATTGAATTCAGCGGTGCGCTCAAAGTGGTCGGCCAGTTCGATCGGCACGAGCGTGACTCCGGCATCGCGGAGGGCACTCATCGCGTCCTCAAATCGTGCGCCCACCGTTGATTCCAGGTCGGCGAGATAGGCATCTGAAATGCCGATTCGAATTTCCTTGGGCTGAGGGTCTGCCGAGCGGTCACCCTCACCCGTGACGAGCTCATCGACAAAGCGCAGGTCCGCAACGTTATTTGCGTGCAGGCCGGGTGTGTCTCGGGTCCACGACAGGCCGACAACGCCGTTTGAGGGGTAACGCCCTGTGCTGGGCCGCAAACCAAAAACACCGCAGAAAGCTGACGGCACAGAGACCGAGCCCCCGGTGTCGGTTCCGATAGCCAGTGGAACAATTCCGCGGGCAACGGCGGCTGCGCTACCGCCCGACGAACCGCCGGCGCTGAGCGTAGGGTCGAAGGGATTGCGCACCGGCCCATGGGCGCCGTTGTTGCTCGTGAGGCCAAAAGCGAGTTCGTGCAAGTTTGTCTTGCCGAGCACAACCGCGCCCTCCGAGCGCAGCGCGGTCACAACGTCGGCGTTCACCTCGGGCGAGAAGTTGAGGTAGCCGGTACCACCTGTGGTCGGGAGTCCAGCAACATCGATGTTGTCCTTGACGGCGATGGGGGTTCCCGCGAGATCGCCCGATCCGGCCTCCGGCTGAGCGTCTTTCTCGGCAATTGAGATGAAGACCCCGGTGTCAGCCGATGCCACGGCCGCCGCGCGCGCATCCTCGAGAGCGACACTTCGCTGCTCGGGTGAGAGCGCCTGCCAGTCTTCAAGCGTACGTGTAACCATGGTTCGAGTCCCTTTCGATGTTTAGACAGCGAGCCGTCGACTGACGGCTTCGTGAGTTTTTGCTGACACTTTGCCCTGATCGATGACAGCTCCCGTTTCCATGACGA
>WLNS01000170.1 GCA_009699665.1 Actinomycetota bacterium | reverse complement strand
GCACCTAGTCGATGGCACCCGCGTGATGATGCGCCCCAGTGGCACCGAAGCCAAGCTCAAGGTTTATGTGGACGCGACCTCGTCCGAAGCCCTCGAGCGGGTCGACGCTGACATTCGAGCGCTCTTTCAGTCCAGCTAGCGGACCGCTCGGGCCATCACCTGCGCACCACTTTGGGTGAGCGCGCGACGCCAGGGCAGCGTGCCTTCGATCTCAATCTGAATGGTGAAGCTCAACACCGTTCGAATAATCACGATGATGCCCAGCACGATGACGCTGTCAATCGTCGGCGTCTGGGTGATGGTTTTGATGAGATCTCCGGCAACAAAAATCTCGAGGCCGAGCAGTATTGCGCCGCCCATCATGTCGCGAAACGCGCGCAGGGCTTCCGACGTGCGGCGCTGAAACAATCGCACAATGACCAGGATGACCGCGGCCAGTGCGCCCGCCACTATCACGACAACTCCGGCAAAATCGAAGACGGCAACCGATGCGGAGAAAAATCCTGCAGGATCCATAGTCGAGATTCTATGCGTTATGCTGTTCGTAAATCGAACTTCTGTTCACTATACGAACAAAAACTAAGGAACACCATGATTAACAAGTTCCGAGATTCCGTCGACGAGGTTCTGGCGGACATCCCCGACGGTGCCACCATCCTGATTGGTGGATTCGGTCTCGCCGGACAACCGGTTGAACTCATCGACGGCCTGCTCCGCCGCAAACTCACCGGACTAACTATCGTCAATAACAACGCCGGCAACGGCGACGAGGGTCTTGCGCTCCTGGTCAAAAGTGGAGCGGTGAGAAAAGTCATCTGTTCCTTCCCGCGACAGGTCGATTCGTGGAACTTCGACGCAAAATATCACGCCGGCGAAATTGAGCTGGAGCTCGTTCCGCAGGGAAACCTTGCTGAGCGCCTTCGCGCAGCCGGTGCGGGCATCGGTGGCTTTTATACCCCCTCAGGATTTGGCACCACACTTGCCGAGGGCAAAGAAACACGACACATCGACGGTCGAGACTATGTTTTGGAGTTTCCCATCACAGCCGACTACGCGCTCATCAAGGCACACAAAGCAGACCGCTGGGGCAATCTCGTGTATCGCAAGACTTCGCGCAACTTCGGTCCCCTCATGGCGGCTGCTGCCACCACCACCATCGTGCAGGTGCCCTACCTCGTCGAGCTCGGTGAACTTGATCCCGAGCGGGTCGTCACTCCGGGCATCTACGTTGACCGTGTCGTGCAGGTGGACAGCACCAACCCTAAGGAGCACTCGTGAGCATCGGGCATCGCCATCCAGAAAAATTGACGCGCGACCAGATGGCCGAGCGCGTGGCAAACGACGTGCCCGCTGGCGCGGTCGTCAACCTTGGCATTGGTATTCCGACCAAGGTCTCTAATTACCTCAACCCTGAGCACGAAATCGTGTTGCACACCGAGAACGGCATGCTGGGCATGGGGCCGGAGGCCCACGGTGACGACATCGATACCGACCTGCTCAATGCGGGCAAATTACCCGTCACAGAAGCCCCGGGGTGCTCCTACTTTCACCACGCCGATTCCTTTGCGATGATGCGGGGCGGACACCTTGACATCGCGGTTATGGGTGCTTTTCCGGTGTCGAAAAATGGCGATCTGGCGAACTGGCACACCGGTGAGCCGGGGGCTATCCCCGCGGTCGGAGGCGCCATGGACCTCGCCGTCGGTGCGAAAGACGTTTTTGTCATCATGGAACTCATGACAAAAAAGGGTGAATCAAAGCTCGTTGAATCGCTCACCTACCCGGTGACCGGGCTCGGCTGCGTCACCCGGGTGTACACCGAACTGGCGATTTTTGACCTGGACCGCGCGGGTAGCGTGCGGGTGACCGAAACGTACGGCAACACAAGCGTTGCCGACCTGCGCACGATGACCACACTCGATCTGATTGATGCAACGGAGTAGCTGATGACCGAAACATACATTTACGACTATGTTCGAACGCCGTTCGGCCGCTACGGCAAAACCCTCTCGGGTCACCGTCCCGACGACCTCGGGGCTCTCGTTCTCGCCGAGATCGTCCGGCGCAACCCGCAGCTCGATGTGGCACAGATTGACGACGTCTTCTTTGGGGCCGCCAACCAGGCCGGTGAAGATAACCGGAATGTGGCGCGCATGTCATCCCTGCTCGCCGGCTACCCGACTTCGATACCAGGCGTCACGGTCAACCGCCTCTGCGGCTCCAGCATGGAGGCCGCAATTCAAGCCAGTCGTGCCGTTGTGGCCGGGGACGTAAATATTGCGATCGCCGGTGGTGTTGAAGCCATGAGTCGGGCTCCCTGGATACTGCTCAAACCTGAAACACCGTTTCCCGCCGGAAACGAAACCCTGCACAGTTCAACTCTCGGCTGGCGCATCGTGAACAAGAAGATGGATCCGCGTTGGACCATCTCAAACGGTGCCTCTGCCGAAATATTGGCCGAGCGTTTCAACATCTCGCGCGACGCCCAAGATGCCTTCGCCGCCCGATCGCACCGGCTCGCGGCCCAGTCGTGGAAAGACGGCTTCTTTGCCAACCAGATCGTTCAGGTGGAGGGCTCTGAGTTAGCGCAGGATGAAAACATTCGCGGCGATGCCAACGTTGCCGCGCTCGGGGCGTTGAAGCCCGCCTTCATTGCGACCGGCGGCACGGTCACCGCAGGAAATTCGAGTCCCTTGAGCGATGGGGCTTCGGCACTTCTCATTGGCAACGAAAACGCCGGGCTGGGCGATCCCCTTGCCCGCATTGTGTCGCGGGCAGCGTCGGCTAATGACCCCGACATTTTTGGTATTTCTCCCGTGGACGCCGCGAACCAGGCGCTCGCCCGAGCCGGCAAGAGTTGGGGCGACGTGGACTTTGTTGAAATAAACGAGGCGTTCGCCGCGCAAGCGCTCTCGTGCGTCACGCTCTGGGAGGGCCTCGACCCCGAAAAAGTGAACGTCGACGGTGGTGCCATCGCCATTGGACATCCCCTCGGCGCCTCGGGGGCGCGCATCATTGGCCAGCTGGCCCGACGCCTCGAGGCCAATGGGGGCGGCGTTGGTGTGGCTGCTATTTGTATCGGTGTGGGTCAG
>WLNS01000017.1 GCA_009699665.1 Actinomycetota bacterium | reverse complement strand
GTCACTTGAACCGGCCGCATCGGTATTGCACTACGGCCAGGAGGTCTTCGAAGGCCTCAAGGCATATCGGCATGCCGACGGGTCAATCTGGACTTTTCGCCCCGACGCGAACGCGCGCCGCATGCAGCGTTCGGCCCATCGACTCGCGCTTCCGGAGCTTTCGGTGCCCGACTTCATTGAGTCGCTGAAGCAGCTCATCGCCGTCGACGCAAAGTGGGTGCCCTCGGCCCCCGAGACGAGCTTGTACCTGCGTCCGTTCATGTTTGCCAGCGAAGGTTTCTTGGGAGTGCGCGCCGCACACGGCGTGACGTTCATGTTGATCGCGAGCCCCGCGGGCGCCTACTTTACTCAGGGTGTGGCGCCGGTAAAAATCTGGCTGACTGAGGATTACTCGCGCGCCGGTCGTGGCGGCATCGGTGCGGCCAAGTCGGGCGGCAATTATGCATCGTCGCTGTTGCCCCAGGTTGAGGCCTACGAGCATGGCTGCGCCCAGGTGCTTTTCTTGGATTCCGAAACGCGCACGCACATTGACGAGCTGGGCGGCATGAACATTTTCTTTGTGCATAAGGACGGCTCACTCATCACCCCGGCCTTGACGGGCACGATACTCGAGGGCGTTACGCGCGACAGCATCATTACGCTGGCACGCGACCGCGGGCTCGAGGTCGAAGAACGCCACGTGAGCATTGACGAGTGGCGTGACGGTGTGGCCAGCGGCGACATCGCCGAAGTCTTTGCGTGCGGCACGGCCGCAGTGATTACTCCCATCTGTCAGCTGATTGGCAACGATGTGGCGATTGGTGACCCAGAAGCCCCGGCGGGTGAGCTGACGATGAGCCTGCGCAAAGAACTCACTGACATTCAGTACGGCCGCCTGCCCGATCGCTTTGGCTGGTTGACCCGGCTCGACGCATGACCAACTACCCTGTCACGCAGGCCGTGGGAGCCGATGTTCGGGTGCGCTTCTGCCCGTCGCCCACGGGCACGCCTCACGTGGGTTTGATTCGCACCGCGCTTTTTAACTGGGCCTACGCCCGGCATACCGGTGGCACCTTCATTTTTCGCATTGAAGACACCGACGAAGCCCGTGACAGCGACGAAAGTTATGAGCAGATTATCGATGCGCTCAACTGGTTGGGGTTGAGCTGGGATGAGGGCATCGATGTGGGTGGCCCGCACGAGCCTTATCGGCAGTCCCAGCGTTCCGAGATTTACCGCGATGTTGTGTCGAAACTCATGGAGACCGGCAAGGTCTATGAAAGTTTTTCGACGCCCGAAGAGATTGAGGCGCGAAACGTGGCCGCCGGCCGCGATCCCAAGGTGGGCTATGACAATAGCGATCGCGACCTGACCGACGAGCAGAAGGCGGCGTTCCGTGCCGAAGGCCGCGAGCCGGCTCTGCGCCTGCGCGTGCCCGACGAAGACATCACGTTCGATGACCTCGTGCGCGGCGAGATTACGTTTCCGGCGGGGTCATTTCCCGACTTTGTGGTGGTGCGCCCCAATGGCCAACCCCTCTATACGCTCGTCAACCCGGTCGATGACGCCATCATGCGCGTCACGCACGTGCTGCGCGGCGAAGACCTGCTCAGTTCGACGCCACGACAGATTGCGCTCTATCACGCCCTGATTGACGCCGGAGTCGCCACGCACATTCCGCGCTTCGGCCACCTGCCCTATGTGATGGGCGAGGGTAACAAGAAGCTCTCGAAGCGCGATCCCGAATCGAACCTGTTTCACCACCGCGACCGCGGCTTCATTCCCGAGGGTCTGCTCAACTATCTGGCCCTGCTCGGCTGGTCGCTCACCCACGATCGCGACGTCTTTAGCAAGCAAGAGATGGTTGCGGCCTTTGACGTCGAAAACGTCAACCCCAATCCGGCGCGCTTTGACCTCAAGAAGGCCGATGCCATCAACGGCGATCACATTCGTCTGCTCGATGTCGCTGACTTCACCGATCGCTTGCTGCCGTATCTCTGGGCCGCCGACGTCGTGGGCGAGAACGTCACGGCCGACCAGCAGCGCGTGCTCGAGGCTGTGGCGCCTCTCGTGCAGACTCGCATGAACGTGCTGAGTGAGGCGCCGGGGCTTCTGAAATCATTCTTTGTGACTGCTGTGGAGCTTCAGTATTCCGACGAGGCGCGAGCGAGCATGGGCGACGGTGCCACTGACGTGCTGAGTGCGGGCATCGCGGCGCTCGAGGCGATCGCCCCAGAGGAATGGACTACCGACCAGATTCACACGGCGCTCACGGCGTCACTTATCGATGACTTGGGTCTGAAGCCGCGCGTGGCATTCGGGCCACTGCGGGTGGCGCTTTCGGGTGAACGCATCAGCCCACCGCTGTTTGAATCGATGGAGATTCTGGGACAAAACGAGACGCTCGCGCGTCTCGCCCGTTTGGCGTCAACTCTCTGACGTGCGGTAGTCTTGACTCTTGGACAGAGCTTCGGTTTTGCCCTTGGGGTATGGTGTAATTGGCAACACGGCTGATTCTGGTTCAGTTGTTCTTGGTTCGAGTCCAGGTACCCCAGCAAGTAAAAACCCCCGCCATCGCGGGGGTTTCGTCTTTCCGTGGCCGCCCGGCACGCCCTGCGGACCTGCAACCACGCCATCCACAGATTGCCGACTGGACGAGTTTGGTATCACGGTGGTACCGTATCGTCATGGCCATGACACTTCGACTCACGCAACAGCAGGACGCTACGCTCACTCGCCTCGCGCAGGACCAGGGAATCAGCAAGCAAGAGGCCGTGACTCGCGCAATTGATGAGTTTCTCGAACGGCGCCTCCACAAGGCGGACGTTAAGAAGGCGATCGCAGAAGTGCTGAAAGAACACGGCGACCTTCTCGACGAACTCTCGCGCACATAAATGCCCGAAGACTCAGACGTTCGATACATAGATATCGAAGACGTTGCAGCGCTCATTGCTCATTTAGGGATTGGCCCCATTCGAGATGTCGGTCTGATCGAATCCTCGCTCCATCGCCCTAGAGCCGTGGTTTTCGGCATGGAAACGTACCCCGATTTGCTCGAAAAAGCAGCCGCACTGCTGCACTCATTGGCGCGAAATCACGCCCTTTTTGATGGCAACGAACGAATTGCCTGGGCGTCAATGGTTCTCTTTCTTCGCCTCAACGACCTCAGAGTGAGCGCCCACACAAGGCAGAATCTCGAGTTCATGTTCGCCTGCGCGCGCGGCGACCTCGAGCTCGAGCAAATGACGGAATGGCTGAGAGAGCATTCCCAGCCCGTCGCGTAAATCGCTATTCGTAGAAGCGGTACAGGCTGTGCGCAACGACAGCCGGCTTTTCAGATCCCTCAACCTCTATGACCTGGTCAACCGCCAACTGCACGCCGCCGGCAACTTCGGTGATGCTGGCAATCTTTGCGCTCATGCGAATCTTTGCCCCGGCCTTGACGGGCGACACGAAGCGCACTTTGTCGAGACCGTAGTTGACCTTGGTGTCACAGTCTGAGACATCCAGCATCTGGGTCCACAGGGGGATAGCCAGCGACAGGGTGAGGAAGCCGTGTGCGATGGGGCCACCAAAGGGGCCGGTCTTGGCGCGCTCCACGTCAACGTGAATCCACTGGTGGTCGTCGGTGGCATCGGCAAACGTGTTGATGCGTTCCTGGTCGACGGTGATCCAGTCGGAGAAGCCGAGGTCGGCGCCCTCCATGCCCTTGAGTTCGGCGAAGGTAACGGTGGTGGTCATGATTTCTCTTTCTGTGGGAACGGGATGAGGGCGGGAGTCGGGAAAGTGTGGACGTGTGTCACTGAGGGGAGAAGCGCAGGCTAAATGAATGCACCCTTGCCGGTGATGGCGCGACCCACGACGAGGGAGTTGATTTCGTGCGTGCCCTCGTAGGAGTAGACGGCCTCGGCGTCGGCAAAGAAACGCGCGACGTCGTTTTCAAGCAGGATGCCGTTGCCGCCTGCCACCTCGCGAGCCAGTGCCACGGTCTCGCGCAGCTTGAGGCTGGTAAACATCTTGGTCATGGCCGAGTTCTCGTCGGCGTAGGCACCGGCGGCCTCCTGCTGGGCCAGCCGCACGGTCATGGCCAGTGCCGCCGTGACGTTGGCGAGCATTGTCGCGAGCTTCTCTTGCACCAACTGAAAGTGGGCGACCTTCTTGCCGAATTGGTCGCGCTCGGTCGTATAGCGCACGGCGGCCTCATAGGCTCCGGCCATGGCCCCGCACGCAATCCACGCCACGATGGAACGGGTGGTGCCGAGCAGCTTTGCCACATCGGCAAACGAGTTGACGTTGACCAGCCGCCTCTCATCGCTGACTGTCACGTCGTTGAGCTCGATGTCGTAGTTCGGCATGATGCGCAGCGAGATCTTTCCCTCGATCTTGGTGAGCGTTACGCCGGGGGCGTCGTGAGGCACGAGGAACACCTTGACCTCGCCGTCGGCCGTGTCGCGCGCAAAGACGGCCAGCGTGTTGGCCAATCCCGCGCCACCGATCCACCGCTTGGTGCCGTTGATGGTCCAGGTGTCACCCGTGCGCGTGGCCGACGTCGACAGCCCACGCGCAATGTCGGAGCCGTGCTCGGGCTCGGTGACACAGAACACGCCGAACAGTTCGAACGTCTGAACCAGCGGATCCCACTTGGCGACCTGCTCGGGCGAACCGCCGAGGTTGATGGTGGCGCGAAAAAGTCCGGCGACCGCGTTGTAGAACGTTGAGATGGAGGTGTCGCAGCGCGCGAGCTCGAACGTGCGGAATCCGGCAAACATCTGCCCGGGTGTCTCACCCGCATCGATGAGCTCGGTGGGGTTCATCATGCCGAGGCTCACGAGGTCGGGAATGATTTGCGTGGGGAATTCGTCACGCGCCCAGTATTCGTTAACGAGCGGCTTTACCTTCGTGTCGAGGGTGGCCCGCAACCGACGAATGGCCGCCTGCTCAGCGGGTGTGAGCAGGTCGGCAAAGTTGAGCGGGTCGCACAGCGGGTAGAGATCGCTCATGAGCCGAGGCCCAAGAGCCGCACGGCGTTTTCTTTGAGAATCTTGGGGCGCACCTCGTCTTTGATCGTCAGGTTGGCGAAGTCGCCCAGCCAGCGATCGGGGGTGATGAGCGGAAAGTCCGAGCCAAAGAGCACCTTGTTCTGCAGGATCGAGTTGGCTTGCCGCACCAGGTTCTCGGGAAAGTACTTGGGCGACCAACCGCTGAGGTCAATCCACACGTTGGCCTTGTGGGTGGCCACCGCAAGGGCCTCGTCTTGCCAGGGCACCGACGGGTGGGCCATCACGATGTCGAGCCCGGGAAAGCGCGCCGCGAGGTCGTCGAGCAGCATGGGGTTGGACAGCGCCAAGCGCAGTCCGCGACCGCCCGGCAGCCCCGATCCAATGCCGGTCTGCCCGGTGTGGAAGATCACGGGAACTTCCATCTCGTCGATCACCGAGAACAGGGGCGTGAACGCCTCGTCGCTGGGATCGAATGCTTGCAAGGTCGGATGAAACTTGAACCCGCGCACACCGTAGGTTTCGAACAGGTCTTTGGCGCGGTCCACGGCTCGCGAACCCTGCAGTGGATCGACCGAGCCGAAGGGAATGAGCACGTCGCTGTTGCGAATGGCGCCCGCCACAATTTCTTCGGTGGAGTTGGGGGAGTGGCCGAGCGACGTGGTGGCATCGACCGTGAAAACCACGGCCGCCATCTTGCGCTCACGATAGATGGCGGCGATGTCGTCGAGCGTGGGTCGGGGGCCGTCGGTCTTGAAGTATTTGCTGGCCGCCTCAACCAGGTCGTCGGTGAGAGCGTTGTGCCCGTGGTCATCGACCTCGATGTGCACGTGAGTATCGATGGCCGTCAGTGCGCCAACATCCAGGTTGAGTTCGTAACGCATGCCGTCTCCTTTGCCGTCTCCTTTGCCGTCTACTTGGCCGATTCGCGAACCAGGTCGTCGGGCAGCGCCGGGAACTTTTCGCCGACCGATTGTGCTGATGAGGCCAGCGGTCCGGTGAAAGCCGCAGCGATGTCTGCCGATGACCAGCCGCTCTCGTGGTATTCGGTCGCCGCCGCTTCGGGGTGCGTGTAGATCTGCAGGCGGTCGCCACCAATGCCAATGGCCTGGCCGGTGAGGTTCGCGGCATCGTCAGAAGCGAGGTAGGCCACGAGTCCGGCCACATCGCCGATGGTGCCGAAGCCCAGTGTCTTGCGAAAGAAATCGGGCATGGTCTCGCCCTTTGCGTCGGCCTCGATGGCGGCAGCAAAGTACGGCACCGTCGCGGTCATGGCCGTCGCGGCCACCGGGATCACGGCATTGGCAGTGATGCCGGCCTTCTTCAGCTCGAGAGCCCAGGTGCGCACCATTCCCACAATGCCGGCCTTGGCGGCGGCGTAATTGGTCTGGCCGAAGTTGCCGCGCTGGCCCGTGGGTGATCCGATGCAGATGATGCGCCCGGCAATCTCGTTCTCGCGCATGTAGATCACGGCTTCACGCGCGCAGGTGAACGTTCCCCTGAGGTGAACAGTGATCACGGCGTCAAAGTCGTCGTCTGACATTTTCCAGAGCACGGTGTCGCGCAGGATGCCTGCGTTGGTGACCATGATGTCGAGGCGACCATAGGTTGAAACGGCGGTGTCGACGAGCTTCTTGGCCGTATCGGTAGAGCCGACGGCAGCGACCACCGCGATGGCTTTGCCCCCGGCATCCGTGATAGTCGCGACGGCGGCGTTGGCCACCTCGGCATTGACATCGTTGATGACAACGGATGCGCCCTGACGAGCCAGCTCCTGTGCGTAAGCAAGGCCGAGACCCTGTCCGCTGCCGGTGACGACCGCAACTTTGCCTGTGAGTGACATTTTTCTCCTGACGTTTGGTCTGTAGGTTTGGTCAGTGGTGTGGTGGGAGCGCTAAAACCGAGGAATTTTTGGGGCAGGCAGGGCGCGAAACCCTTGTTACCCTATTTAACGACACTCTAAGTGCTTTATGGTGTCAATAGTATATTTTATCAATGAAGAGGCGCGTTCCGAGTGCCAAATCGAAAGCGAGGTGGTCAGATGGCACAACGTGTCGACGCCCGTTTTGTCGCCTCCCCGCTGGCCGAAGAGACGGCTTTTTTGCTGGCGCGTGCCCGCGCCCTCGGAATCACCCTCGCAAACCGACGCTTTGCCGAGGTGGGCCTCAAAGCGCGCAGCTACGCTGTCTTGTCGCTGGCGGCGAGTGACATGCAGCCAAACCAACGTGAACTGGCCGAGTTTCTCTCGCTCGATGCAAGTCAGATCGTGGCTATCGTTGACACGCTTGAGCGCGCCGAGCTGGTTGAACGCAAACCCGATCCGAGCGACCGTCGTTCCAACGTTATTGTCGCGACTCCCGAAGGAAAGCGCGTCTACGCCACGGCACACAAGGCCGCCAGCGAGGCAGAGTCGGAAACGCTCACCGCCCTCAGCGAGAACGAGCGCGTCGAATTACGCCGACTGCTCGCCAAAATTGCGCTCTAGGGTCGAGGGCTTCTCGGGCCATCACATCGCGACGCGGGTCAGCCGATAAAGCGCTGACGCAGATCACCCTTTCGGATTTTGCCACTGGCGGTGCGCGGCATCTCGTCGATCACGAAAAGATTTTTGGGAATCTTGTAGCGGGCAACGCGGTCGGTCAGGTGCGCGCGAAGGTCATCCAGCGTGATCGTGATGCCATCAGCCACGGTGAGAATCACCCACGGCACTTCGCCCCACTTCTCGTCGGGTGCTCCGACCACGGCCGCGGCCGTGACCCCGGGGAGTTCATAAATGACGTGCTCTATCTCGGCGGGATAGATGTTTTCGCCTCCCGAGATGATCATGTCTTTGAGCCGGTCGGCGATGAACACGAATCCTTCGTCGTCGAGATACCCCATATCGCCGGTCTTGAACCAGTCACCGTCGGCAAACGCTTCGCGACTGGCCTCGGAATTGTTCCAGTATTCGCGAATCACGTTGGGTCCGCGCACCTGGATTTCGCCCACCTCGCCGACCGCGACCTCGGCGCCTTCTTCACTTCTGATACGCATGGCGACAAAGAAGTGGGGCAGACCCGACGACCCGGCTTTTGATTGGCTGAAGCGTGGGGGCATGATGCTGGCCCCCGGAGCGGTTTCGGTCAGGCCGTAGCCGAGCGTGAAAGCCAGACCGCGTTTTTCAAACGCTTCGAGCACGCGAGCGGGAATGGCGGAGCCTCCGCAGGTCAAGCGCTCCATGCTCGAGAGGTCTGTGGAGTCCCAGTCGGGGTGTTCCGCGATCAGTTGGAACGTGGTGGGCACGCCACTCATCATGGTGACGCCGTGCTTCTCAATCAGCATGAGGGCGCGGCCCGCGTCGAATCCGGCCTCGAGCACGAGGGTGCCGCCCTTCATCAGCACGGGCAGAAGGCCCATGCCGAGCGCGGCCGCGTGAAAGAGGGGTGAGACCATGAGCGAGACTTCGCGCGACGAGATGTCGGAGTCGACAATGGCGTTGAGCGCATTCCAGATGAGATTGCCGTGCGAGAGCACGGCCCCTTTGGGCCGACCCGTCGTGCCCGACGTATAGAGAATCAGGGCCGGATCGTCATGCGTCACAGGTGTGTCCATGAACGTGGTCGGAGCGTCAGCGGTGAACTCGGCGAGCGTCGTCGCACTCGGTTCGTGCGGTATGCCGTCGGCCTGGATGAGACGCAGCGACGTGCCCGCAGAACCCTGCACGGCGAGGGGAGCGAGCGCGGCCGAGTGAATGAGCACACTCACCCCGCTGTTCTCGAGGGCGTAGGCGACTTCGGCGGGAGCCAGACGCGTGTTGAGCGGAACGAAAAGAGCGCCGAGTTGCGTGCTGGCCAGAAACGTGACGATAAAGCTCGGGTGGTTTTCGCCCAGGTAACCCACGCGGTCGCCCGCTCGCACGCCGCTGTCGCGCAGGGCATGAGCCAGTTGGTTTGACTGGTCGAACAGCTCGTCGTAGGTGGTAGCCACATCGTCAAAAATGAACGCAGTCGCGCCGGCGGATTTGATGCGGCGTCGGGCGGCCCACGATCCGAGTCCCTGATTCTGCATTGAACGAGCGTCCTTTCAGCGAGCCCCGAGCGACGTCGCAATTCCGGGGTGTCGACTCGATAATGCTAGCCGGGAACTTCGTTGACAAACTCAATTATTTTTGTTGTCATTTAGTTAACCCGTGGACATCAGACCGAATTGCGGGCAGAGTACAGACACACAACGACGTGAGAATCGAGAGACCATGATCACAACACAGGCTGCCGTCATCAGAGAAAACGGCGGACAATTTGCCATTGAAGACGTCAACCTCGACGACCCGGGCTTTGGCGAGGTTCTCGTGCGCAACATTGCCACGGGCGTGTGCCACAGCGACATGTTCGTGCAGGCCGGCATGGTCGACATGCCGCGCGTGCTCGGCCACGAGGGCGCTGGAGTGATTGAGGCAGTGGGTCCCGGAGTCACCACGCTCACACCCGGCGACAAGGTCATCATGGGTTTCAACTCGTGCGGCATGTGTGGCCCGTGCCTCTCGGGCCGTCCCTTCGCGTGTGAATCGTTTCTGCTGCTCAACATGTTTGGTCGGCGTCTCGACGGCTCGACCAATATCACTGCGGCCGACGGCAGCGCCGTGAGCGGTAACTACTTTGGCCAGTCATCGTTTGCGCGACACTCGGTGGCCAACGTGCGGAACGTGGTGAAACTGCCCGACAACACACCCGACAAGCTGCACCGCATTCTGGGGCCGTTTGGCTGTGGACTCAGCACCGGGGCTGGCACCGTGATCAACGCGCTCCAGGTGCGCCCGGCGACATCCATCGTGGTGTTCGGCGGCGGTGGCGTGGGTCTGGCCGGCGCCATGGCTGCTCTCGCCTCGGGTGCCACGACGGTGATTGTGGTCGACATCAACGATGACCGCCTCAAGCTGGCTCAGACACTCGGTGCAACGCACACCTTCAACGGTGCCGACGCCGACCTCAAGGAAAAGATCATCGCCGCGACCGGCGGCGGCGCCCACTACGCCATGGACACCACCGGCAACATGAAGGTCGTGCGCATGAGCAACGACATCTTGCGCATCGGCGGCACCACGGCCCTCGTCGGCCTGAGCGTTCCCGGCACGCCCGTGGAGCTCGACCACATGGGCATGCTTGATGGCCGTAACATCATCGGTGTTGTTGAAGGTGCTGCGGTGCCACAGGTGTTCATCCCGCAGCTCATTGCCCTGTATCACGCGGGCAAATTCCCCTTCGACAAAATGGTGAAGGAATACCCGTTCGAAGACATCAACAAGGCGTTCCACGACAGCGAAGTGGGAACCACCATCAAGGGTGTTGTGGTCTTCTAGGCGCGCTAAGTTCGACTAGCCTCAGAGACGGAAGCGACCACTTGAGGTTGCTCAGACACGAAAAAAGAAAGGGTGCCGCCAGTTATGGCTGACTCAACTCCTACGTATACCAACCGATTCCTCGCTGAGGTGTTTGGAACCTTCGTTCTTGTCTTCGGCGTGGGCGGCGCAGCACTGTTTGCCACGACGTTCGGCGGCAACCAGACCAATGGCGCCGGATTCCTCGGTGTGGCCTTTGCTCTGGGTCTCTCGGTAATGGTGGCCATCTATGCCGTTGGTGGCATCTCGGGCGGTCACTTCAACCCTGCCATCACGCTCGGCCTGGCCCTCGGTCGCCGCTTCGCGTGGCGCGACGTGCTCGGCTACATCGTGGCCCAGCTCATCGGCGGAATCATCGCCTCGAGTGTGCTCTATGTCATTGCCATGTTTGGCCCCTCGAACAACGATCAGAGCTTGCTTTCGTACCTGGTGGGCAGCGGCTTTGCGTCCAACGGATACGGCGAGCACTCGCCTCTGCACTTTGAGCTGCCGGCCGCCATCATCATCGAGGTTGTTGCCGCGGCAATCCTCGTGTGGGTGGTCATGGGCGCGACCGACAAGCTCAACCCCGCTGGCTTTGCACCCATCGCCATCGGCTTTACTCTCGTGATGTTGAACATCGTTGCCGTGCCTGTTACGGGTGGTGGCTTCAACCCCGCTCGCTCGATCGCCACGGCCATCTACGGTGGCCCAGCCGCGCTCTCGCAGGTGTGGGTGTTTATCGTGTTCCCCATCGTTGGTGGGCTCATCGCTGGTGTCACCTACGGTCCGCTGTTCGGGCGCTCGATCAAGGCAGTTGCTGCCAAGCCTGCTGCTTCGGCCGCAGCCGTTTCGGCAACCACCAGCGCACCTCGCGCAACGCAGGCAGCTCCGGCCAAGAAACCGGCTGCACGCACGACCACAAAGAAGTAGTTCGTCTCTTCTTCTCGCAGGGCATCGGGCTTCGGCTCGGTGCCCTGTGTTGTTGGCGCTATGTGTAATCCCGACCGATATTGCCCCAGGCGGTTGAGCCGCCGCGAACCTACCCCCTGACGAGTTGGTGGGCTCGCTGGAACGAGACCCCCAGGGCTGCGCCGATGTCGCGCACAGTGAGCCCGGATGCTCGGAGGGCCTTGGCCGCGCGGCGTGATTCGGCGGCCGCCTCCTTGCGCGCGGTGTCGGCGATGTCGCGAAGTTCGCCAGCGCGCTTGAGCGTGGCCGCAACGTCATCGGGCAGGAGCAATTGCATGTTGACGTCGAAACTGTCGGGCGCCGTTTCGGTCATGATCGAGATGTAGTCGCGCACCATGACGTCAATCTCTTTGACGGAGCGGCCTTGTGTCGAACCGCGAACCCCTTCGATCTGGATGTACCAGAATTTGCCCACCTGGCGTGCGGTTGCTTCCCAAACTCGTCTCTTCACACGTTGCCCCTTTCGCTGTGGTTCAGAGTTGCTCGACAGTCTTTGAGGATGTCGCGCGCGGTGTATTTGTTTACTTCAGTGTGGCGAGGGATGGCGATGAGCAGTCCGTTAAATCGGTACGTGTCATGACTTGCCCCTCCGACAATGACGAATTCACAGTCATTGGCTTTCGCCATCTTTCGAAGTTCTTTCTCAAGGTCTCGCTTCTTCATGATAAATGTCGACCCCGACATTGACAAGCCTGTCTACTCACGTTAGACAAGTTCGGTCCTCGGGAGCATCGCTGGGCTGTCATCGCTTAAATTAAGCGCAACAACAGTGGTCGTTATGGGGCAATCGGCAACAACGTGGGCAACGAGCATCCTGCACGACTGGGGAGGAGGGCGCGCCCTGTGGCAGAGTGGGCGCATGGCAAAGCCTCGCCACATTGTTGTGGCCATTAACCCCAACGCTGCGTTCGGCAAGAACGCCCGCGTGGGCGATGCCGTGGTGGCCCAGGTGGTGGCGGCCGGTCACGAGGTGACGGTGTGCCGCGAGCCCGACTACACGTCGCTGCGCGCAGCCACCGCGCAGGCCATTAAGAAGGCCGACGCCCTGCTGGTGGTGGGCGGCGACGGCATGGTGAGCCTCGGCATCAATCTGGTGGCCCAAACGAGACTGCCTCTGGGTGTGATTCCGGCCGGAACGGGCAACGACTTCGCGCGGTTCACGAATCTGCCGCTGGCCGATCCGCATGCGGCCGTCGAGCACTTTCTCGCTGCCCTCGAGCGCGGCCCGAAGGTGATCGACCTGGCGCGGGCTAGCAAGGACGGCGAGCACCGCTGGTTTGTCTGCATTCTGTCGGCCGGATTCGATGCCATCGTGAACGAGCGCGCCAACACCATGACGCGGCCGCGTGGCAAGAGTCGCTATACGCTGGCGATTCTGCGCGAACTGTTGCGCCTCACGCCGCGCACCTACACGCTCACCGTGGATGGCGTGACGACCGAACGCCAAGCGATCCTCATTTCGGTCGCCAATGGCGAGTCGATGGGTGGCGGCATGCGGGTCGCGCCCGAGGCGTCCATCACCGACGGCACCTTGGATGTCTTTGTGCTCGCACCCGTGACGCGTCGGCGGTTCTTGTGGCTGTATCCGCGGGTGTTCTCGGGCCGGCACATAGGTGAGCCTGAGGTGAGTCTGCAAAGTGGCAAGCGCGTCACGGTGGACGCTCCGGGCATCGTGGCGTATGCGGATGGCGAGCGGCTATGGTCGCTGCCGATCGACGTCGAGGTTGTTCCGGCCGCGTGCCGCGTGCTCATCTAGGCACAGTCGCCACTCGCCACTCGCTGGTTGAGTAGCCACGGTCGCTGGTTGAGTAGCCACGCAGTGGCGTATCGAAACCTGCCATACCCGCTGGTTGAGTAGCCACGCAGTGGCGTATCGAAACCTGCCGGATTATGCCCGCTTATCGCGCCCGTGGCATAATCGTTACGTCGCTGGCCCCATCGTATAGCGGCCTAGTACGCTGCCCTCTCACGGCGGTAACGCGGGTTCGAATCCCGCTGGGGTCACAAACAAAATCGCTCTGGCATGTTCGCCGGAGCGATTTTTGTTTGCGCCCCCGCGTGATGTGCATTCGAACCTTCTGGGCCCCTAGCTTGAGGCAAAGCACTGCTTTGCCGCTAGGGATTCTTGGGCCCCTGACTTGGGGCAAAGCATTGCTTTGCCGTCAGGGACCCGCTGGGGTCTTTCCTCAGGGACCCGCTGGGGTCTTTCCTCAGGGACCCGCTGGGGTCTTTCCTGCGAGGGGACCCGCTGGCGTCAATCATCAAGCGTCAATCGTCAGCGAACAGCTTCAGCCCCTCAACAATTTCGTCCAGCGGACTCTGCGCCAGCAACGGAGCCAACCGCTCGCGCGCCTGCTCGGGGCTGATGAGGTAACTCGGGTCACCCACCTCCGCCACCTCGCGGCTGAGGTTGTTCTCCCACACATGCTCGCCCTGCAGGCGGCCCTTTTCATAGGGCCACGCCATGGCGATGTGGTTGGTGATTTGGTAAATGCCGTCCGCCTCAACGCCATCCTCTGGGGTCAAGAACGGCGAGTCACCGCGCACAACTCGGGCAAAGATTGCCTCGGTAAAAATGCCGTGGTCGCTCACCGCGACGTGCTCCTCGATGGGTCCGAAGACGTTCACCTCGCCGTCGGTGATGGTCGAGTAGAAGCCCTTCACCGCATCCATGCCGTCGAACACGTGATAGCGGCCACCCTCGAACATCTTGTACAGCGGCTGCTCGACGGTCATGATTGGGTCGAGTATTTGTGGCCAGAGACCAGACACTTCGAGGATTCCGTGGCGGCGAAAGTTCTTGAGGATGTGCCGGTGCCGAGGGTTGTCAACAACGGCTAGCTGCGTATCGGTTGCCTGAGGCACATCGCGCACGTCAAATATTTTCATGATGCCTCCCGGCAAGTTCGAATAGAACGAGTTCGTATGAAGTGAATCTATAACGCGCACCCGCCCCACGCACCGTGCGCACAAAAACTAGCCGGCCGAGCGAAAAAACTGGTTGGCTAGGGCCATGACAAACAGCCAGCCGGCAACGACGCCGGCATCATCGAGCGCCTCAGCAAAGTCAACAAAGCCCGCCGCAACGGCACGCCAGGGTCGCGGTGCCGCCTATCTGGGCATTCTGCTGCTGGCGTTTGGTCTGCTCACAGCGATCACGTCGTACTCGCCACTGGCAGCAAGCATCAGCGCAGATATTGGCCTGACCGACGTCACCTACGGCCTGCTCGGCACGGTTGGTCCGTTTATGTTTGCGTTCGCGTCGCTGATCACTCCGTTCGTGGCCCGCCGCATCTCGCTGGAATGGACGATTGTGATTGCCGCTGCCATGATTGGCGCCGGCCAGATTCTGCGGGCCTTCGCCGGTGAGTCCATTGGCTTCTTTGCGTGGTCGATCGTGGCCATGCTCGGCATCGGTGCCGGCAACATGCTGTTGCCGCCGCTGGTCAAGCGCTTCTTTCCCGATCGCATTGTTTCGGTGAGCACGGTCTACCTCACGGTCATGGTGTTCTCGACCATTTACCCGCCACTGCTCGCCGTGCCGATTGCCGAATGGGTCGGCTGGCGCGCCGCGGTCGGCGTCTGGGGCGTGATCGAGGTGATTGCGGTGCTACCGTGGCTGATTGCCATCTTCACCCGCCGCGCGTCGGCTGTGCCCTCCGCTCTGGCTGCCGCGCCCGATTCGGCGCCGGCGGTGAGCCACAGCGTCATCACCAAGCGCGTCTGGTCGCACCCCACCAGTTGGGCGATGCTCGTGATCTATGCCATGAGCACCATGAACTTTTACACCGTGGTGGCGTGGATGCCCACCATTCTCGGCCAGACCGCCGGCATCGAACCGGCCGTGGCCGGCGAACTGCTGGCGCTCTATGCGGCCGTGGGCATTCCCATCGGATTCTTTGTGGCTCCGCTCGTGGCCAAGGTGCGCAACCTCGGCATGCTCTATGTGGTCGTGGCAGTCTGCGTGATTATCGGCTATCTGGGACTGTGGTTTATGCCCGGCACGGCACCCTGGTTGTGGATGCTGCTGGCCGGCATTTCGCCCACCATGTTTTCGATCACCCTCGTGGCCACAAACTTTCGCACGTCAAACGAGCTGGGTGGCGTCACCCTCACGGGCATGGTGGCCTTCGGCGGTTTCTTCATTGGTGGGTTCGCGCCTCTCGTGGTCGGCGTCTTCGCCGCTAACAACCTCCCGTGGAGCGTCACCTACATCATGCTGATCGCGTCTCTGGTCGTGGTGATCGGTGTGCACTTCATGCTGCGCCGCAAGGTGCTGGTGGATCAGTAGGTTTGTTTCGTGCGCACGGCCGGAGTTGACCTAGCGGCCGAGCCCAAGGGCACGGCGCTCGCCGTGATCGAGTGGGGCGAGAAGGCCACGCTGCTCGAGTTGACCGTTGATGTTGCCGACGAGCAGATTACGCATGCCGCCTCACGCGTTGAGAAGCTCGGCATCGATTGCGCGCTGGGCTGGCC
>WLNS01000169.1 GCA_009699665.1 Actinomycetota bacterium | reverse complement strand
TTTTGCTCGCATCGGGAATCCTGGGCGCACTCGTGCAGTTTTCTAGCGCGTCAGAGGCCCAAGCGGTGGCCGCCGATCTCGCCGCGCTGAAGGTGAAATCGGCAACGAGCACGCGCGCCATTGCGCTGGCGCCCTGGCTGAACGTGGTCAAGTTCGTGACCCCCGCCATCTTCGCTGTCATCTTCGTGTGCCTCGTCCCGGCACTCTTGCTGAGTCGTTAACTTTCACGTTTTGCGCGTGGCGTATATTCGCGCCCATGGTTGAATCCCTTACCCCAATGCAGGCATTTCTTCTCTGGCCTTTGTGGGCCCAAATCCTTGTTGTGGTCGTGCCGTTAACGGCCGCCACGATTGTGCTGACGAGGGTGGCACGAAGGCTTCCGTTGAGCGACCGCGGCGATGACAACGTCGCCACCGCAATCATCCGTTTTGCCGGGGCCGCATTCGTCTTCTTGGGAGCCTTCGCCATTGTCACCGCCTGGCAGTCCTCGAACGCAACCCCCGCTGATATCCAAAAGGAGTTCTCGTCGGTCACCTCGCTCGCGCAAGACACTCGCGCCATAGATGCCCCGCAGGCTCAGGCTTTACGCGACAGGCTCCAGTCCTACGCGAAGGAAGTCAGGTCGATGGAGCTAGCTAACACGCCGCGGATTGAGGTCAGTTTGGCCGCCGAAGATATGGTTTACCAGATTTCTGATGCGGCGTACGTGCTGGCACAAACCGAGTATCTGTCGTCGGATGAGGTAAGCAGTGTGTATAAGGACTTTGATACCTTCAAGCAGGCCCGCAACTCGCGTCTTGCTCATTCAAGTGAGCTGGTGCCCGATGCCATCATGTGGGTACTCCTTGCCATGGGGACAGTCATGATTGTCGTGATCGGCCTGTTTCCCAGTGGTCCTCGAGCGATTTACAAGTGGATGCAAAGCATCGGGGGGCTTATCGTCGTGGTGCTCGTGCTGGGTGCCGTGCTCGTGATCCAGTCGGGTGAGGCTTCGCAGGCCGCTTATCTTCGCCCTATCGACGTCTTTGTCGCGACGTATTTAGACTTCTAACGCAGGTTTTCGTGCTCGTTCAGAACCGACGATTGATTTTCTCAAGCCAGTTTTGATAAACGAATTCAACGACGATGCGCTGGTAATCTGATGCTCGTGGCTCTGTAAAAACTTCGCTTTGCCACAGAAAGAGGAATCATCATGGGTTACACAAAAATCGACGTCATGACCGAGACCGGATACGTGGTTCTCGACATGTACGACCAAGCGAAAGACCCGCAGGAATGGCTCGACATCGAATATGTCGACTGGAAGTCATCCGGCGTTACCCGTTTCGCCCCACTCGCGAGTGCTTTCGGCGAGATGGAGTGCAACGGATTCTGGAACCACACCCCGCCGCGCACCGACAAAGATGGCGTGTGGGTCCAGGCAAATATTGACGTGGCGCCCATCCTCAAGAAGCGCGCCGAAGAGCCCGGAGCCAACATTGGCCGCTGCCGCGTGATTGAGCTTCAGCCCAACGAGTACGGCGATGCGCTCTACAACATGCACCAGGACGACAATAACCGGTTGAACCCGGATGGCACCGGCTGGATTGTTCGTGGTTTCTTTAACCTCACAGACAACCCCGACTCGATGATGATCCTGCGCGAAGACCGTTTTGACCCGTCCACCGAAATTCGCATTCCGCTTCCCGCCGGTGCGCAGATTATCGTCGACACGCAGCGCTTCTGGCACGCCGTGTGGCACCAGGGCACCGAGCCGCGCTACTGCCTCATCACGTCGTGGGAGTCGGGCCCCGAGCTCGAGGCCTACATTGCCAAGCACAACGGTAAGACCAAGGTAGAGAACTATCCCCTCACTACCGAGCAGGCCGAGAAAGCAGAAGCTCACTTCCATCGTCGCGTTGACGAGCGTGCAGCAGCACTGGCGGCCAAGGGCATCGTTGACGAGGGCGTGAAAGACCCGGAGGCCTAACCCGACCTATAAGGGGTCCGCATGGGTGGCGTGCTTGTTGCCTTCGCCATTATTGGCGTGGCCATTGGTGTGGGGTACCTTTCGGCGAGGTTTCGGCTCGTAACCGTCGAACAGGGTCCGGTTCTGAATCGGGTTGCGTTCTATATTTTTAGTCCAGCCCTATTGTTCTCGGTGTTGGCGCGAACGTCGGCAGAGAAACTTATTTCGCCGGTTCTCTTTGTCGTTATCGCATCGAGTTTGGCGACGGCGGTTTTATTCTTTGTCGTGTCGCGGCTGTTCTTTCGCCGTGGTGTGGCGGCGACCACGTTGGGTGTGACCAGCAGTACCTACCTTAATTCCAACAACATCGGACTGCCCGTTTCGGTCTTCGTTATTGGTGACATTAACTATTTCGCACCACTCTTGATGCTTCAGTTGGTGGTCTTTTTGCCCATCATTCTCGTTGTGCTGCAAATGTCGACCCACAAGGGCAGCTCTCTCATTAAGACCTTGCGGTCGACAATCCTAAATCCGCTCATTGTGGCCACCGTTCTCGGGCTCGTTGTTTCTCTGCTCGGACTCACGGTTCCTGATTTCATTCTGCAGCCCATGGAAACCCTGGGCGCCGCCGCGGTTCCGGTTCTGCTCTTCAGCTACGGAGTTTCGCTCTTCGGGCAAAGAGTCTTTCATCGGCACGGTGATCGTCCGGTGTCGATAACGGCCATCGTGCTCAAGTCGGTCGTCATGCCGGCCATTGCCTATGTGCTTGCCGAATTCGTGCTGCGTTTGAGCCCGCATCAGGTCTTTGCCGCCGTAATCTTGGCGTGCCTGCCGACGGCCCAGAATATCTTCACCTATGCCTCGGTATACAAGACCGAGGTTTATGCCGTTCGCGACGTGGTGTTCTTTACGACACTTTTCAGCTTGCCCATCATGTTCATTCTCGCGGCGCTGCTCTCTGCCTAGGCTGGGGTGTGTGACACGGCATGATCGACGCGTGACGAGTGGATTCAACGGGATAGGAGCACGACCAGCATGACGGCTGATTCTGCCGCATTTGATGGGCTCTTTGAGCGATCGGCCGAGGGTCCTCTCGCGGGAGTAGTCATTGCCGACTTTGGTCGCGTCTTGGCCGCGCCATATTGCACGATGCTGCTGGCCGACCTCGG
>WLNS01000168.1 GCA_009699665.1 Actinomycetota bacterium | reverse complement strand
CGGTCCCCGAGATAGGGAAGTTTTCTACTGCTCGCTGCGTCTGCGCTCCATAGAGCGCATCCTTGGGCACGAGAACGTCGCCCATCGTGTCGTGCTCAACGCGGAACTGCGAATCTTTCGCCACGGTTCATCCTTAAGTGTGTGAGGGGGTTTATGAGGTTGGCGGCGTCTCATCGATGATGCCGACGACGACATCTGGTGTCACGCGACCCTCGCCCAGGCGATAGTTCGCGCCAACCACAGCAAGATTACCGGCGGCAATTGATTCCGAAATCAGTTCGCTCGTTTCGAGAAGTTCCGAAATGGTGTCGCGAAGGTGTTCGCGTTCTACCTCCATGGTGTCGAGCGCACGAAAGTCGACGCTTCCGTCGGCACCAAAAAGTTTTTGCGCTCCGGCGACGCGTCGAACAGCCGGAGTGATCTTGTTCACGAGCTCCGTCACGTGTGGCGGAAATCCGGGGTTCTCCGGGTCGAGCAGAGCGATGGCGCCACTCACGGCACCGCAATTGTCGTGCCCCAGAACCAGAATGAGCGAGACGCCTAAGACGCCCACGGCATATTCCAGAGAGCCGATCACCGAGTCAGAGATGATTTGACCGGCGTTCCGCACAACGAAAAGGTCGCCGAGGCCTTTGTCAAAAATGATTTCGGCGGCGAGTCGTGAGTCGGAACAACCAAACAGGGCCACCGACGGCGTCTGGGTGTCCTGGAGCTCTGACAGGCGCTCAATGTCTTGGCGCGGGTGGGCCGGTTGGCCAGAGGTGAAGCGCTCATTGCCGCGCAGCATCTCGTCCCACGCTTTCGCGGGAGAAACTCGGGTCATGGGGTCACCTTTCCGATGGCAGCGGCAACCGCTGTGGCAACAGTAGCGAACTCCGCTTTAGTTGCGCTGCCTCGCAGAATGAAGAGATCGTTAATTCCGAAGGTAGCGAGCGCATAATCAGAGACAGTCGATGAATCGCCGCCGTAATTCTTGTCGAATTCCGTCCACCATTGGTTGGCACCCAGCTCGAGGGTTCCGGTCTGCGCCATGTTCTCCATGATGCGGGCGAGGCCAGCGTCGTCACCGGCAAATATCTGCTCAAACGTGATGAACCCGTTCGACGGCGTGATGAAGTTGACCTTCCACGCGGCACGACCGTCGATGCGCGTGAGTTCGGCAATATTTGCTCGCCATGAGGCGTCGAGCGCGGGCGTGATGAGGGGCCCCGCTACCGCGGATGTCGAGTCAGCCGCGACCTGTTGATAGTTAATCTCCCAGTTGGGGGCGATATCGGCGCGCGGCACCGCGAAGTAAACGATAGCGACGACCCCGAGTGTGGCGAGCAGGGAGTAGATGAGGTTATTGACTGTCTTGCGCGCTCGGTACAGTCGGGAATTCTCGGCGCGTCGCGCGGCCTCTTCGTCTGCGGTTTCAGGTCGGCCGAGCTCGGCCACGACTGCCGGCGATTTTGACTGCCGTGCCACGTCAGTCGTCCGTGGGCGAGGTCTGAACTGCGGCGGCTTCGGAAGAATCTTTGCCGGCAGCCCGAGACGTGCCGGTGGTCGCGGCTTTGGCCTGGGTCAGACGCTCCTTCGCGCCGATCAACCACTCTTCACAGCGCGCAGCCAGTGCCTCGCCACGTTCCCACAGCGAAATCGTCTCTTCGAGGGTGGCTGTGCCGTTTTCGAGGTGCGCGACAACCTCAACGAGTTCGTTTCGCGCATCTTCATACGAGAGTTTTTGCGGGTCGGTTGCCATGTCTGCCATTCTATTTCGTGTCGGGCGAACCACTGGCGGTGCTCGCAGCCGCGCCCGTACTCGTGGCACCGAGGCGACCGTCGGCGAGAACGAGGGTCAGCGATGTTCCCTCCGGGGCGTCGGCCGTTGCGCGCACGAGCGTTTTCTCTGCGGTCAAGGCGATGGCATAGCCCCGGTCGAGGGTTTGCTGGGGCGAGAGGGAACGCAGTTGGCTGCGCAGACCCTGAGCTTCGGCAGCCGCAACGTCGAGGGCATGCATCACGAGGCCGTGCCCGCGCTGAACGTTGCGCAAAACGTCGTCCGCGCGCTGATCAATGATCCACGCTGAGGATGCCAACACGGGTCGACTGCGCAATTGCTCGAGTCGCGCGAGTTCGTTGGTCACGATCGTGGTCACGCGGCTGAGCAGTCGGCCGCGGGCGTCTGCCACGCCAGCAAGCTCTTCGGCGATGTCGGGCACGACCCGCTTGCCGGCGTCGGTGGGGGTGGAGGCCCGCAGGTCGGCGACCTCGTCGAGCAGGGGGCGGTCAGCCTCATGGCCAATGGCGCTCACCACGGGGGTAGTGCACGCGGCGACGGCACGCACCAAGGCCTCGTCTGAGAACGGCAGCAGGTTCAAAAAGTCGCCACCGCCGCGCGCGATGATGATCACGTCTATCTCGGGCAGCGCATCCAGTTCGGCCAAGGCGGCAATGACGCGGGGCGCGGTTTCGGGGCCCTGCACGGGCGTGTGGCGCACCTCGAATACGGCGGCGGGCCAGCGCAGGCGTGCGTTCTTGAGCACGTCTTTTTCGGCATCCGAATCGGCGCCGGTGATGAGTCCGATGCGCACCGGCAAGAACGGCAGAGGCTGCTTGCGATCGGCCGCAAAAAGCCCTTCGGCGGCTAGCTTCGCGCGCAACTGTTCGAGCTTTTCGAGCAGGTCGCCGAGGCCGACATGACGCATTTGTTGAATGACCAGCTTGATGTCGCCGTTCTTCTTCCAGAAGTCCACCTTGGCCAGAGCAATGACGCGGTCACCGGCCTTGAGCTCTGCGGGCACCTGATCAGCCGCAGAGGCCCAAATCGAGAAGCCCATGGCGGTCTCTTCGGCGAGGTCGCGCAGAGTTCCGAATCGGCCCATTTTGCCGTTCGAGATCTGGGTGATTTCGCCCTCGACCCAGACGAGCCCCAGTCGATCGATGTAGGCCTTGAGTTGCGCCGTGAGGTTGGCAACCGACCACGGCTTCTCGAGAGTAGAGGCGTCGGCGGTCATGTCTCAAGGGTAGCCGAGCGCGCAGACGGTGGAGTGAGCGATGACGCCGACAACTCATAGACTTGGGGGGTGAACTCATCTGTGGGCTTAGGGCTGCCGCGTCGCGGCGGCACCACCACTACGCTTGAGCAATTGCT
>WLNS01000167.1 GCA_009699665.1 Actinomycetota bacterium | reverse complement strand
GTTGGTCTCGTTACGTTCGCCATCGAGCTGCGCACGCGATCCATCTCTCGACGCGTGGGGGTTTTCTCGCTCATCGGTGGGAGCATCGTGCTGTTGCTGACACAGTCTCCGGTGGGTTACATCGGCGCTGTCGCGTTGGGAATCATGACCGGCCTAATTTATCTGCTCAGGCACATGACGGATACGGTGCGGCGTGGATCACAGATTGCTGTGGCCGTGCTCGCCATCGTTGCTCTCGCATTTTCTTGGGTCTTTCGGGCACCCCTGATCATCATTTTTAGTGCGCAGGGAACAATGCTTTATCGCGTTGAACTATGGCAACGGCTGTGGACCCTCATTCAAGCAAAACCTCTCACCGGATGGGGATACGTTGGCGCCTGGCCCCAGCGGTCGGGCGTGTTCGGCTATATCAATATGGGAGAGAGTCATGCGCACGCGAACGCGCTGAACGCCTACCTCGACACGCTCTTTCAGGTCGGGATTATCGGTTTTGCCGTTCTCGCGGCCGTCGTAGGCATCGCTCTGGTTAGAACGTGGCTCTTAGCGACGACACGCAAGAGCGCGGTCTTTGCCTGGGCGCCACTCATTCTCATGACGTTGCTGGTCACATCTCTGCTCGAGAGCACCCTGTTCACAGAGTGGGCATGGATGCTGCTCGTGCTGATTGCCACGCGGGCTTCTCACGAACTCTCGTGGCGACGCGCGTCGAGAAATAAACGCACCTAAGGAGCGGGCAGGGGTGATTCGGTGACGGGCGGCGGAAAAAGCACGCTCTGCAGGTAGGCCTGAAGTCCCACGAAGTCCGGATCGAGAGGATCGACGGCGAAGGTCGGGTCATAGGGCGTTACCGCGATATGGGTAATGGGCAGTGCTTTGGTCTTGAGCCCAAGGTCAACGAAATAAGCCAGCATGGTCTGCGGGATGTTTGACTTCAGCATGCTGCTTCCGGCCGCGGCTATGCCGTCAAACTTGGCGAGGACGTTCGCAGGATTCACCTGAGCCAGAAGGGCTTCTTGAAGCTGCTGCTGGCGAATCATGCGGTCATAGTCGCCCGTTCCCGACCAGCGTGTGCGCGCGTACATCACCGCGTGATAGCCGTCCAGATGTTGCGGGCCCGGCTCTATCCACTCGGGCACTTCGTCTTCGGGTGTTCCCGGTTCGGCAATGGCCGTGCGTTCGGGAACGTTGATGTCGACTCCGCCGAGGGCATCAATCAGGGTGACGAGCGCGGGCATATCGATCACAACATAAAACTGAATGGGAAGGCCCGTCACTCCCGCTGCGGCATCCATCATGCCGAAAACGCCCGGGGGAACGCCCTCCGCGGTTGCCTGGGGGTATAGGTCCGCGTAGTTCTCATTTACGTCGGTCATGATGGTGTTGAGGCACGCGGATTCGACACAATATTCGGCGGAATCTTCGGTGTAGCCCCCCGGATAGACCGAGGCCATGGGTGAGTCGACGGGAAAAGAAATGTTGTGCAGGTCGCGCGGCAACCCGATGATCGTGGCTTGACCCGTCGTGGCATCGATGCTGATGACCTGCGTGGTGTCGGAGCGCATGCCCATGTTCTCGGCCGCGCGCTGGGGATCGGTGTCGGCACCGATGACGAGAAAGTTATAGTGCCCGTTGATGGGCTCAACACTGGGGCCAGACACGAAAATGGCCGAGATGGCACCATTCAAGCCCCCGGTCAGATAGGCGGCGTAGGCAGCCGTTCCGGAAAAGAAAACCATCAGCAGCGTTGAAAAAGCGGCAATCCACGCACGGGCACCCGGTGTCGTTTTGATGATGCGCACCAACCGGAGCGTGTCAAGCGTGAGCACCAACCACAGAATCGCATAAGCGAACAAAAGAATCTGTCCGACAAAAAGCACGGGCCCGAAGGTGCCGAGCGTAATCAGGGCTGGTCGCCAGGCGACAGCCAAGAAGATCAGCATGACGCCCAGCACCCATGCCGTGAGTGTTGCCCCAATGCCAAAACGCCCGAGGCGGCGACTACCAGCGAGTACCTGGGCGGAACCGGGAAGCAGGATGTTGAGCGCAACAAGCCACCAGGCCCGCTTCGTCATGAAGGCCGATGACGTGAGGTCTGGATAGCGGAGGGGCTGCTCAATCGAGGTCATAGGTGGGACTTGAGAACCTTGTTCTTTTTCTCGACGGAGGCAGCAAGACCGCGTGCGTGATCGTGAAGCTTGTGCATGAGAGTCGCGTCCGAGAGCGCCAGAATCTTGACGGCGATAAGCGCGGCATTTGTCGCTCCCCCGATCGATACGGTAGCGACGGGAACGCCACTCGGCATCTGAACGATAGACAGCAACGAGTCAATTCCGTCGAGCGGCGAGAGTGGGACGGGTACGCCAATGACCGGAAGTGCGGTGACCGAGGCTAACATTCCGGGAAGATGAGCGGCACCACCGGCACCGGCGATGATCACCCGAAGTCCACGCGTCTCAGCGGTCTTGCCGAAGTCGATCATCTTGTCGGGTGTGCGGTGAGCGCTCACCACTTCGACCTCGTGCGAGACACCGAATTCTGTCAGTGTGTCGGCCGCAGAACTCATCACCTTCCAGTCGGAATCCGACCCCATGACTACCGCGACGAGCGGGCTTTGTGATGACATGGGTTTAATGCTAGGCGTCAGTCCTGAAAGAAGGCTGCCGCGCCACGCGCCTGCGCCACCGCATCCTCGAGAATATCCGCGAGAACCGTAACGTGGCCCACCTTGCGCCCCGGCCGTGGTTGCTTGCCGTAAAGATGAACTTTGACGTCAGCGTGATGAGCCAGCGCGTGCGGCAGCCGCTCGGCAAGTGAATCCGATGAAGGTCCCCCCAGAATATTGACCATCACGGCCCACTCGCCCCGCATCGCCGTTGAGCCCAGGGGCAGGTCGAGGACCGCACGGAGATGCTGCTCGAACTGACTGGTCACTGATCCCTCAATGGTCCAGTGCCCACTGTTGTGTGGCCGCATAGCCAGTTCATTGACGAGGAGGCGCTCATCGGTCGTCTCGAACAGCTCGACAGCGAGAACGCCCGTGACGTCGAGGCCCACGGCAATCTGCTGCGCGATGTCGGCAGCCATATTGTGAATCGGGCCCTCGGAGCCGGGCGCGGGCGCGTAAACCTCGGCG
>WLNS01000166.1 GCA_009699665.1 Actinomycetota bacterium | reverse complement strand
TGAGGCCCCACTTCACATTCGTTTGTGTGTTACTTGAGGACGACCGTAGCGCCGGCAGCCTCGAGGGCTTCCTTTGCCTTGTCGGCAACATCCTTCTTGGCGCCCTCGAGGAGGGTGGAAGGTGCTCCGTCAACGAGTGCCTTTGCCTCGCCAAGACCGAGGTTGGTCAGCGTGCGGACCTCCTTGATGACGGCAATCTTGTTTGCGCCGGCAGCCTCGAGAACAACGTCGAATGCGTCCTTCTCTTCGGCAGCTTCTGCGGCTCCGCCACCTGCGGGGGCAGCAGCAGCAACGGCAACGGGTGCAGCTGCGGTCACTTCGAAGGTCTCTTCAAATGCTTTCACGAACTCAGAAAGCTCGATCAGCGAGAGGCCCTTGAACTGCTCAATCAGGTCTTCAGTGCTGAGCTTGGCCATGATTATCTCCTTGGTTATTGGGGTTTACGATGTGCAGGCTGAATTAGCCGGCGGTCTCTTGCTTCTGACGCAGGGCGTCGACCGTGCGAACGGTTTTGGACAGCGGTGCGTTGAAGAGGGCGGCAGCACTGAACAGCGAAGCCTTGGCGGCGCCGGCGAACTTTGCCAGCAACACCTCCCGGCTTTCGAGGTCAGCGAGCTTTCCTACCTCGGCCGCATCAATGGGCTTGCTATCGAAATAGCCTCCCTTGATGACGAGCAGAGGATTGGCCTTGGCAAAGTCACGCAGAGCTTTTGCCACAGCGACAGTGTCACCGTGAACGAAAGCGATGGCCGACGGGCCTACGAAATGCTCGTCGAGTCCAACGATGCCTGCCTTGGCGGCAGCAATCTTGATCAGCGTGTTCTTTGCCACAGCGTAAGTCGCGTGCTCTTTGATCGATCGACGCAGCTCTTTGAGCTGGGCAACCGTGAGTCCGCGGTACTCGGTGAGCAGTAGGCCAGCAGAGCTCTGGAATTTCTCCGTGAGTTCAGCTACCGACGCTTCCTTGTTCGCCATGGCGCTCCTTGTGGTCTCTTCGCGCACTCCGGATTGGAGCGCGGTCTTGCCAAACGCTCTCGCCCAACAAGAAAGCTCCGGCACAGGAGACCGGAGCACACGTGCAGAACACGTTACATCTGATTAACCTGCGCGGGCCTTCGCTGCTGCGAGACTTCGTGAGGCACCACAGCCAAAACTGTGAGCCTCAGACCTACGGTCTTTGGTGTGTCTAGGCTACGGCAGGGACACCTCAGAGGCAAATCCGGCCGCTTACCGCGAGGCCTTCTGCCGGCGGCGTCTCCGCTAGGCTAATTGACGAGACAAGACGCACCGTTGCGCATGACCCGCCCCGGTGCGCACCGCGTTACCGCCAACGAAAGAGTGAGACCCTTCGTGAATGCTGTCGTTACGCTGACCCCCGCGCCCGTTCTGGATCGCACCTACCTGCTGGCTGAAGACCTTACGCCGGGCAAGGTAAATCGAGCTCTCGAGGTGCACGAATACATGAGTGGCAAGGGCCTCAATGTGGCCCGAACACTGCACCTCGCCAAGCACCCCGTGGCCGCCATTTTGCCCATCGGGATGCAAGATCAGTACTTGCTGTTCTCGACGCCTTTTCCGCAGATCTTGCGCATTATGCCCGTGCAGGGTCGTGTGCGCGTGAACACGACCGTGGTGGAGAGTGGCGGCCGAACCACGAACATCAATCAGACGCCTATTGCCATGTCAGACGAAGACTGGCAGAACGTTGTTGAGCTCACCCTGGAACAGGTGAGCGACATGAACGCAGACTGGCTGGTGGTCTCGGGAATGCACCCCAAGATGACGGCGACGGGTCAGCCCATCGATCTCTCAGAAATGTACACGCGCGCGCGAGCAATGGGCGCGCGCGTGGGTCTCGACACGTCGGGGCCCGAACTCAAGACCTGGGCGCGCAGTGGCTTCGTCAATCTGATCAAGCCGAATGCCGACGAACTCGCGTCACTCGTGGGTCGTGAACTGACGACGTTGGGTGAGGCGATCGATGCGGGTCGAGAACTTATTGACGCGGGAATTGAGATCGCGCTGGTGAGCCTGGGGGCAGATGGAGCCCTGGGTATCACGGCCGACGAAGTTGTGTGGGCGCGAGCGACGGCCCCCGACGTGATCAACACCACCGGAGCGGGTGACGCATTCCTCGCCGGGTTCCTGAGTCAGGTCATCACGCGCGAAGCCGACAAGCATCCCGAAGGAGTCCTGCCCGCGCTCGACCTCTCGGCGGGGCTCGCCACGGCATGTTCGTGGGGTGCCCTCGCGGTGTCGCTTCCGACCACGCTCATCTCATCGTTCGACGCCGCTCCCACCGCCGAAATTCGTGACATCGACCGCGGCTACGTGCTCACGGAACACGCGAGCGTGCGCTACTAACTCGCGGGAAGGCTGACCGTGAAAACGGTCTTACCCTTGCGCGAGCTGACGTCCACCGAACCGCCGTGTGCCGTAACGACGGCGCGAACGATGGCCAATCCCAGCCCGGTCGTTCCCGTAGCGCGTGCGCGCGACGCATCGCCGCGGCTGAAGCGTTCGAACAGTCCGGCCTGATCCTTTGCCGAAATGCCTGGTCCGTTGTCGGTGACGGTCACCGACACAGTGTGGTCTCGCGGCTCGATCCCCACCGTCACCACGGTGCCGGGAGGTGTGTGAACGCGCGCATTCGCCAAAAGGTTGGCGACGACCTGATGAATTCGCGGCGCGTCACCGCTCACCAAGACGGGCTCGTCGGGCATGGTCATGCGCCACTCGTGATCGGGGCCGGCCGCGTGCGCGTCGCTCAGCGCATCGACAACAATTCGGCTCACGTCAACGGGCTTCTGCTCGAGTTCTCGACCCTCGTCGAGGCGTGCGAGAAGAAGAAGGTCTTCGACCAGTCCGGTCATGCGTTCTGCCTCGGACTCGATGCGATCGAGAGAATGCCGAACCTGCTCGGGCATTTTTTGTCCCGAGCGCCTGGTCAGCTCGGCATATCCGCGAATCGAGGCAAGTGGCGTTCTCAACTCATGACTGGCGTCTGCTACGAAGCGTCGCACCTTTTCTTCACTCTTACGGCGCGCGGTGAGCGAGCGGTCAACATGGCCCAGCATGGCGTTCATGGCGGCCCCCACCTGTCCCACCTCGGTGCGCGGATCCGTATCGACAGCAGCAATGCGTTCCGTGATG
>WLNS01000165.1 GCA_009699665.1 Actinomycetota bacterium | reverse complement strand
CATTCTGGGCTGGAAAGAGTACGAACTTGAGCTGATGCGCGACACGGCCGACAACACCGTCGTCGTCTGCTCTATCGAGAATGTCGATCCGGTCGGTGTGCACACCGGTGACTCGATTACCGTCGCTCCTGCCCTCACGCTGACAGATCCGGAGTATCAGAATCTGCGCAACATCGGCATCGAGATCATTCGGCTGGTGGGAGTTGACACCGGTGGCTGCAACATCCAATTCGCGGTGCATCCCGAAACCGGTCGCGTGATCGTCATTGAAATGAATCCTCGGGTGTCGCGGTCCTCGGCTTTGGCATCCAAGGCGACAGGTTTTCCGATCGCCAAGATTGCGGCAAAGCTTGCCATCGGGTATCGACTCGATGAAATTCCGAACGACATCACCAGGGTCACCCCAGCCAGCTTCGAACCGACGCTCGACTACGTGGTTGTCAAAGTGCCGCGCTTTGCCTTTGAGAAGTTCCCGCAGGCAGATTCCAGTTTGACCACGACCATGAAGTCGGTGGGCGAGGCCATGGCCATTGGGCGCAACTATGCCACCGCCCTGCAGAAGGCGTTGCGTTCGCTCGAGAAACGCGGCAGCTCGTTCCACTGGGGTGACGAGCCGCGTTCGAGCGATGAACTTCTCGAATTGGCAAAAACGCCGACCGACGGTCGGATCGTCACAGTGCAACAGGCCCTGCGCAGGGGAGCAACGGCAGCACAGGTTTTCGATGCGACAAAGATTGACCCGTGGTTCATCGATCAAATCGTGCTCATCAACGAGGTGGCCACGATGATTTCAGAAGCGAAAAAACTTGACCTTCACCTACTGCGCATAGCGAAGATGCACGGCTTTAGCGACGGGCAAATTGGTCAGATTCGCGGCCAGAGCGAGACCGACGTGCGTGCCCTGCGCCACAAACTCAAGCTGCGCCCCGTCTTCAAGACCGTCGACACCTGCGCTGGCGAGTTTCCGGCTCTGACGCCGTATCACTATTCGAGTTATGACAGTGAGACCGAGGTCGCGGCGAGCGACAAGCAAAAGGTCATCATTATTGGATCAGGCCCCAACCGCATCGGGCAAGGAGTCGAGTTCGACTATTCGTGCGTGCACGCGTCCTTCGCCCTGCACGACGCGGGCTACGAGACGGTGATGATCAACTGCAACCCAGAAACCGTTTCGACCGACTATGACACGAGCGATCGACTCTATTTTGAGCCTCTGGCCCTTGAGGACGTCCTGGAGGTCATCCACGCGGAGCAAGCATCGGGAACAGTCGTTGGTGTCATCGTTCAATTGGGCGGACAGACGGCGCTCGGCTTGGCCAAGGGGCTTAAAGCTGCTGGAATTCCTATTCTCGGAACCACGCCAGAAGCTATTGACCTAGCCGAAGAACGGGGTGCCTTCTCTCGAATTCTTGACGAGGCCGGACTGCTGGCGCCCAAGAATGGAACCGCCACAGATGTCGATGGTGCTGTTCGGATTGCCGAGGACATCGGTTTTCCCGTGCTCGTGCGCCCGTCGTATGTGCTGGGCGGTCGTGGAATGGAGATCGTCTTCGATTCGGCCGGTATCCGTGACTATTTTGAACGAATCGGCGGTCAGGCCATTGTCGGCCCTGAGCAGCCGCTTCTGGTCGACAGGTTCCTCGACGATGCGATTGAAATTGATGTCGACGCACTCTTTGACGGCACGACGCTTTACATTGGCGGAGTGATGGAACACATAGAGCAGGCGGGCGTTCACTCGGGAGACTCGGCATGCACGCTACCCCCGGTCACGCTGAGCAGCGCCGACATCGACCGTGTCAGGGTGGCAACCCTGGCGATCGCGCAGGGAGTAGGGGTGCAGGGACTTCTCAACGTTCAATTCGCCATTGCTGCGGGTGTTCTTTACGTGCTCGAGGCCAACCCCCGTGCCAGCCGAACGGTGCCGTTCGTTTCGAAGGCGCTCGGCATACCTCTCGCAAAAGCGGCGAGTCGGGTCATGATGGGCGAGCAAATCGACGCGCTCATTCGAGAAGGCCTTCTGCCGCAACAAGACGGATCGCGCGTGCCGACCGATTCGCCCATCGCCGTCAAAGAAGCAGTGCTTCCGTTCAAACGGTTCCGCACTCCCACCGGGCAAATTGTCGACGCCGTCTTGGGGCCAGAGATGAAATCGACAGGCGAAGTCATGGGCATTGACCGAGATTTTCCCCGCGCCTTTGCCAAGAGTCAAGAGGCCGCTTTTGGTCGCCTCCCGACCGAAGGAACCGCTTTCGTATCTGTCGCAGACCGCGACAAGCGGGCCATCATTTTGCCGGTAATGCGACTCACGCAGCTCGGTTTCGACATCGTGGCCACGACGGGCACGGCGGAGATGCTGGCACGAAACGGCATTCCGGTTCGCGTCGTGTCAAAGGTTAATGAGAAGTCGGGCACCGACACGATTGTGGAACTGATTGCGCGCAACGAGGTTGATCTGGTCATCAATACGCCGAGTGGTCGGAGTGCAATGGCCGACGGCTATGAGATTCGCACGGCCGCAGTGTTGGCCGACAAGCCCCTCTTCACGAGCATGGCCCAAGTCAGCGCGGCCGTGGCATCCATCGACGTGTCGCGCGAAGGCATGACGGTGACAAGCCTTCAGGAGTATCAGCGACGCCGTGACGAAAAGCTTGGGGGTTCCTGATGGTCTCTTTTGCGGAACGCCTGGATGACACGTTTTTACAATTTGGGCACCTCTGTGTGGGTATAGACCCGCATCCCTACCTGCTCGATCTGTGGGAACTAGACAACAACGCCGCCGGGGTTCGTGAGTTCTCGCTGCGGGTTCTCGATGCTTGCGTTGATGCTGTCGGTGTGATCAAACCTCAGGTTTCGTTTTTTGAGAGATTTGGTTCTGAGGGTTATGCCGCTCTCGAAATTCTGCTCGAGCGCGCGCGTCAGGCAGATGTGATGGTCATCGCTGACGCAAAGCGCGGCGACATTGGATCGACGATGGACGGATACGTCGAGGCCTGGCTCACTCCGTCGTCACCGCTGGCCAGCGATGCGGTGACGATATCGCCGTATTTGGGAGTGGGATCTCTCGATGGTCTGATCTCACGAGCGCTCGAAGAAGAACGCGGGGTGTTCGTTCTGGGAGTCACGTCGAATCCCGAGGCGGCGAGCCTTCAGTCCGCTCGTGT
>WLNS01000164.1 GCA_009699665.1 Actinomycetota bacterium | reverse complement strand
CGATGTTGCAGCGACAGTTGGAGTCGCTCCTCGAATCACTTTCAGAGCGCGAGGCGGGGGTGATTCGCATGCGTTTCGGGCTGGGGGATGGAATACCTAAGACGCTCGATCAGATTGGCGACACCTTTGGTGTCACGCGCGAACGAATTCGGCAAATAGAGTCAAAGACTATGGCCAAACTTCGCCACCCGTCGCGATCTCAGTCGCTTCGCGACTATCTCGAATAGAGCACTGACGTGCGTCAATTCCTCGCGGTCTTGATTGGCAAATTTGTCTATGCCGCAACCAAGCTGCGTGGCGGTGGTTCAGCATTTCCTGGTTTGGTCGCGCTCCGCATCGCTCCCCGCCTCTTGGCGACAGCCTTTGGCCGGTTGCCGCGCGGCGTCGTCTTCGTTTTGGGGTCGAACGGCAAATCGACAACGACCCATATGATTTCAGAACTTCTCCGCCACCACGGGTTGCGGGTCTTTACCAACCCAACCGGGGCCAACCTGCCGCAGGGAGTTGCCTCATCCCTTCTGCGACAGGTCGGGGCGAGCGGCATTATTGATGCAGATATCGCCGTGCTTGAAGTTGATGAGGCCTTTGCCGTTGCCCTCGCCGAGATTTTGGCGCCCCGCGTTGTCTTGGGGCTCAATACTCAGGTTGATCAGCTTTATCGTT
Organism: Actinomycetota bacterium; assembly: GCA_009699665.1. Taxonomy (GTDB): domain Bacteria; phylum Actinomycetota; class Actinomycetes; order Actinomycetales; family Microbacteriaceae; genus UBA963. The sequence continues at coordinate 2,561 of WLNS01000164.1, read as the reverse complement.
TTATTGACACCGAGCGTGCGGGCGTCATGATGCTCGATGCGATGATTCTTGCCCGGGACGGAATTGTCACGAACCGAGATGACCCCTTCTTGAGCACCGTCGGCGAGCACATGAATTCGGCGCGCGGTTCGGTAACGCCTCGCCTTGTGTCATTCGGGGTGAGCGCCGACGTCGTGAACGAGAGCCCCAGTGGTCTGCTCAACGCCGAAAATTTCTCAACGAAATCTGCAGTGAGGAGTAAGAAAAAGACTCCCGAAAAAGTGAACACCGAGGTGGTTGCGCTCACAACTAACGGAGCTCAATTGTCCACGCGTGGCGCACTATTAGACATCACCTTGCCTGCCCGTGGTCTGCACTACGCGGTCGATGCGGCTGCTGCTATCACGACGAGTCAGCAGGTTCTTGATGACGCATGGTCGGCAGAGACGACACAACAGGCATTTGCGGCGATGAAACCGGCTTATGGTCGCGGAGAAGTCTTGCCCTTTGCGCAGACCAGTGTGACGTTCGTCATGTTTAAGAATTTGGCGAGCCTACAACTTAACCTTGATGCACTTTCTCCTGACGTGGGTCCCGTCATGCTCGCCATTGATGAAGGCACTCCTGACATGTCGTGGATATACGATGTCAATTTTGACGCGCTGGCGCACGTCGACGTGGTGAGCGGTGACAAGTGCTGGCAAATTGCCAATTGCCTGACTATGAAGGGCGTCACGTTCGATCGGGTCGAGCCGCGGGTTGAGAAGGCCGTGGCCTTTATGCGAACCATTGCCGATGACCGCGCGCCCCAGACATGGATTGTCAATTACGAGATCACCATGATCGCCCGTGCGCTGATTGGCTTTGGCGAATTGGAGACGGGCGCGTGACGATCACACTGCTCCACCTCTTTCCCAGAGATCTGGGTGCATCGGGCGACTCCGGAAACGTTCAAACGGTGGCCTATCGACTTCGTGAGCGCGGCATCGACGTTTCGATAAAGACGTTCTCGGGCACCGAGGATTTGCCGGAATCACCGGATGTCGTGTTTATGGGAAATGGCCCGTGGGCGGCCGCGGTTCGTTCTCTCGACGTCCTGCGCCCGCACGGCAAAAAACTTCAGGAATGGGCTCGGCAGGGTATCTCGTTTTGCGCGGTAGGAACGGGTGCCGAAATCTTGTCAGAAAAGATTGTTTCGCCACACGGCTCGCCAACGCTTGGCCTGGGTGTCTTCCCGTTTACGGCACACCGCGATGAGGCGAGGCTCGTTGGATATAACACCTGTGAGTCTGCTCTCGGCCAGATTGTGGGCTTTTCCGATGTGAGTTCGGTGTGGGTGCGCAATGAAAAGGCTTCGTTACTCGGTCACGGCACGATTGGCCCGAAGCGCATGAGCCGAGATGACGGAGTGCTGATGGGCCCAAGCATCGCCACTCAAATTGGTGGACCCTTACTTGCGCTCAATCCTCACATTGCGGATTGGATTATAGGGAAGGTCGCCGCGCGGCGAAAGCTATCGCTTGCGGCAACAGAGCTTCCCACCGACTCTTTGGCCACGAAAGCCCGCCAGGTGATTCTCGACAACATGGACCAAGTTTTTACCACGATTGCGCTGTGAGCATGACGCCGAATAAAGCTGTGCACCCACCCCTTCGTGAGGCACGTGTGTCGCTGACTAATCTGCGCCACAACATTGCTGTCTTGGGAGCCGACCATATTCTGCTGGATATTTCGTCGAATGCGTATGGCCACGGCGCCAGCCAGATTGCCCGGGCGGCAGAATCCGCCGGCGTGACAAAATTTCGCGTGCATACGCATGACGAGTTTTCGGCGGCACGCTCGCTGCTGACATCGTCGAGCACTCTCGAGGTAGGAACTTTCGACGAGTCATCCGTTATCCACTGTTACGGACTAGATCCCACGAGTCATCGTGGTACGCGCCCGGTCATGCGCCTCAGCGCGCGCGTGATGGCGGTCAAGTCCATTCGTTCGGGTGATGGTGTTTCATACGGTTACACCTGGCGGGCGCCGGCTGACGGTTGGCTGGCCCTGGTGCCCCTGGGTTACGGCGACGGTTTCGTGCGGGCTTGGGGTAATCGCATTTCGGGCACGTGGCGGGGGTCGACCTGTCTCGCTGCTGGTCGTGTCGCCATGGACGCTCACTCTCTGTTTACGGCAGAACGCCCCGCAGTCGTCGGTGACGACGTCGTTTACTTTGGCGATTCAACCCAGAGCGCGCCGACCGTTGGTGACGTCGCTCGGCTCATCTCGTCGCCCCTGGCAGCAATCACCGCATGCCTCGGGTCGCGCATTCAGCGGACGTATGTGTCATGAAAATTCGTATTGATCTGAACGCGTACCGAGCAAACCTTATGACGCTGAAAGATCGTCTCGCCCCCTCCGAGTTAATGGCCGTCGTGAAAGACGATGCTTACGGGCACGGGATAGATCAGATCGTCGCGGCCGCTCGACAAGCGGGAATCGTGGCTTTCGCCGTGCTCGACCTTGAAACGGGCATTCGACTGCGCCGCGACGGGCACCTGGATCGTGAGCGGGCCTTTGCATGGTTGTGTGACGAAGGG